>USSH01000015.1 GCA_900557435.1 uncultured Coprococcus sp.
GATAATGGTGAAGCATATTCGACAATTAAAAAGAGAACTTGTGGGTGCTATAATTTCACTGGCAATCACGGTATTGGCACTTGCGTCCACTACATATGCTTGGTATGTTGCGAACAATAAAGTGGATGCCATAACATCGACTATAAGTGCCACAACGAATGGCTTCATACTTCAGATAGCAACACTGAAGGAAGGAGTCCAGCACGGTGGTGAACAGAAATCACTGGAGGCACTTACAACCGGTGCAACCTTAAGTCCTTCATCGACAGATAATCTGAAGGATTGGTATGTGTGTGCAGGATGGGACGATAAAGGCCTTGTAACAGGATATAGTACTCCGGTGTTTGAGACGGGGGCTGACGTCAAGCCGGGCAATTACAAAGTGAGTGGCGACGACTATTATGCATATATACGAAGTGATTATATCGTATATACCATTACAGACACAGGAACTGCAGATGTATATCTGGATGCAAGCGAAGGTGTACCGATCACGGTTACGCCTAAAACAACGAATACTGGTTCAACAGGGTCAGAGACAGTCACAGGATCTATGAGAGTTGCAATTACCACACAGCCATTAGGTGAGGATGGAAAGACCCCGACTGGCACAGAAGAATTAAGACTTGTCTATGCTGTAAATGATGAGACAGGAAAAGGCAATGACAGCACGGCTATGGCTGGCTGGACAAGCATAAAGAACAATGCCGGTACACCGGTACTTGGCGAAGTTACATATCCGTATATATATGGTGGACATTATATTGATCAGCTTACTACAAGCGGCAAGAACTGGGTGGCAACTAAGAATGGAGATAATTTCACTATCCCAGATAACTCGGAGCCGATAGCCAAGGGTGTCGGCTATGATGGAATAGTGGTCCATGTCTACATCTGGATGGAGGGAACAGATGCCGACTGTGTAAATGGAAAATCCATAGAAGACGATCCTACGACCTATGATGTAACCGTCAAGCTCGCAGGAGTAGCAACAGGAGAAAATAAATAATAAACAAGATTGAAAAAGGGACAGGTACAAGAAGCCGCATCATATCGTGATGAGACAATATTTGCTATGTCCCTAAAGGTGTTTTAATAGGCACATGCGATTTGTGCCATATTGTGTAATTTGTCCGTGTGAGGCAGAAAGGAGGGATACCGGGAAATGGATAAGAAGACGAGAAAATGGCTCAGATATGCCGGCGTTGCAGGCCTGCTTTTGCTCATCGGAACTCTGGCGTTGTTTGTGAATGGAAGCCTTGGAGCATATACCAACCTGAACAGCGTGAAAAGAGTAGTGTCAACCGGAACGCAGAGCGATACAATGTTTGGATCCAACTATCTGTCATTGGTCAGCTCAGTTGATACAGACTATTCCATTAAGAGGATATCCCTTGATGACAGTAAAGAAGAGATGTCATTTACAGTTGTTGTCAGCAATTACGCATGGGGAGATGAGAAACGCTACAATCCGAAGGATATCTCATACACTGTGACGGTACAACTGCTGTCAGTGGATGGAGGAAAACTGCCTGAGGATATCAGTGGTATAACGATAAATGATAAAGCATTTGATGAAAATGGTACATGTGTCCTTGAGGGGCAGACTCTTCGTACGGGAAGTGCGAGTAGGAATGAATACAAATTCGTATTGCCAAGTACACTCAAGAACAAGATAAAAATACAGATGACAGCAGAGGCTCTTGGAGATTCGGTTGATGCTGTAAACTCAAAGAAACTTGCAGCCATATTGTCATTTGCTGATTATGTGACAACCAAAACATGGACAGGGCATTTTATTGATTCCACGGATAAAGCCCCGGGCGAGTATGATGCTTTCAACTATGAGATCTCGGGAAATGGTGCAGGGACGGTTACAGTGACGTGGCCGAAAAGCCTGCAGCTCAGCAAATGGGCGACAGGTGAAACGCAGATGGCTGATACATACAGCTTTGGAGTCAGTGATGACGTGACATCTATACAGTTCCAGTTTTACAGGAATCCGGATAGTCCACTTAACCTTACCAGCAAGGATTCAAAGGCACAGTGGGAAGAACTTGAGAAAATGATCAAAGTTACATTTACAGATACAGAAAAGGTTGATGAAAATGATAAAACGCAGAACTAATTGGGCAAAACGTACAATAGCAGCTGTGATGACGGCATGCATGGTGCTTACCACACCAGGTCTGGCACGTGCTGAAAATGTGACAAGTGAAGAATATATGACGCAGGAGACTGCCAATTCTGACGTTGAAACCGCAGAGAACACGGCTGACACAACAGAGGAATATACAGGCAGCAGTGAGGCTGATACGACAGAGGCTGATACTGACGAGCCGGGAACAGAGATCACAGAGGAATATACCACTGAAGAAGGTATTACAGAGGAAGATACTACAGAAGAAGATACCACAGAAGATATCACAGAAGAAAATACCACAGAAGAAGATACTGCAGAAGATACCACAGAAGAAGTTACATCAGAAGATATCACCGAGCTCCCTGACAGCGAACAGGATGCTCCTGATTCACAGCAGTCTGCTGAACTGGCGGATGCGGATGCTCCAAGCTTAACACTGGAAGCAGCTGTGAGTATGTCATCGAGTATGCTTAGCGTCAGTGAGCAGGGGATACAGGTGAAGGATGGTACTGGTCTGATCCTCCTGTCAAATGTTATCCCGGCAGATTACAAAGACAAAGTGATCAATCTGGTTACTACATCAGGCTGGGATGTTACAAAACCTGTGACAGTAGGTGGAAATGAATATAGCTTCCTTGGACTAGGAAGCAGCGATTATCCGTTTGAGGGAACATTTCAAATAGATACAAAAACAGCATCGGATAAATATTCGATTTCTACTAACAGGACGTTGTTTAATGCACTTTCTACAAAGGCAGTTCTCGGAAAACTGTCTATTAGTATTTCGGAAGAATATCATACGATAGAGGGTGCACTTCTTTCTGCTGTGTTGAAGAAAGCTGATGCAGCAGAGGATGGTCAGTCAACCTTAAATAGTGATATTGTACTCAGAGAAGGTGGAACAGATTCTATATCCGAAGCTATAGTTGGTGGCGGAATGATAGGAATTATGGAATCAGGTACAAGCGCCAATATAACCTTTGAGAATACGCTTGCTTGCGATCTGAAGATAAGTGGCACAGACAATGTTGGTCTGTTCTGTAATACCATGGATACAGGAGCATCTCTGACAGCGGAATATAAAAAGACTGCCGCGGGAGGTTCTGTCAGCATCGAGACAACGGGAACGGATAAGAATGCCGGCGGATTTGTAGGCTATATGAATACAGGAACCAACCTTATCATAGCAGGAACTTCTGTAGATAAGGTCAGCTCAAAAGCAGGAAATGCCGGTGGTATCGTTGGAGGAGTGATAGATGGAAGCCTGACTGTCAAGCAAGCGGATGGGGACACAAGTACACTGGGATTTACATTTGCTGATACGCTTACCCTGTATGCAGGAGATAAGAGCACTTCTGCCAATCAGAAATCAGCAGGTGGCTTGATCGGGTATTACGAGATAAGCGAAGATGGAGGGCCGATAGAATTCGATCTTTCCCGGTACACATTCGAAAAATTTGAGGTGAACTGTGATAATGCCACGGAAGGAACAGCATTTGTCGGTGGTTTATTTGGTTCGCTCATAAACAATTGTTCTGCGGGGAGGAACATTTCAATCTCATCTGCAGCAGCAAATACAATAAATACAACATTAAAGACTAAAGTAGATGATCTTGGCGGTATGATCGGACAATATACGGCAGCTAGTAAAGGAAGTACTTTAGCTATAAAAGGTAGTGCAGACACCAGCAAACAGACAAAGGTTGTAACAGATGGTGCAGGAAAGATAAATAGTAACTATGGCGGGATCATAGCGGAAATTGATAAAAATGCTTATGTGGAGATAGATGATGTATATGCTTCTACTGCCAATATAGGATCAAATTCCGGATCAGCCTTTGGCGGTTTGATAGGAATAATAAAAAATGGGTTTCTTAATGCGGGAAATGTAACTTTGACATCGGAAACAGACATTTCAGCAGACAATGTTAATGGACGCGGTGGTCTTGTCGGTTGCATTGAGAAAGGTGTATTACGTCTGCACGGCACCACTGATCTGAGCGGGCAGAAGATAACAACAGCGTATAATCATACTGGGCAGATTGTTGGAAAAAACGAGAATGGCCTGATATACGCAGTTGGCGATGGCAATGCACTGGCTGTTGATGGAAGCGGATGGAGTCTTATTCGCTATAACGGAGCAGATCGTGGCGGTTCTGATATCGGTAACTGGGGGGCAGTTGTGCGCCTTGGTGGAAATCTTACAGAGGGAGAAACTGGTGTACTCTCATTGGATCAGGATACGCATACTGTCACGATTCATAGCGGAACAGGAGCGGCTATAAAGGATGCAAATGGATTTGCAGCTTACGCACTGGCATTCGATATTTCAAGTGAATATTCAGACAGTAATGGTGTGTTGAAGTTTGATGGAGAAGTAAACAAAAACCAAACTCAGACAGTGACTCTGTCCGGTGATGTAGATCTTAAAGGCACAGGTATTGTCGGTATAGGTAAAGATTCAGAGACACAGGAGTTCAAAGGAACATTTGATGGTGGAAATCATAAAGTTACATTGGACATAGGAACTGCATATGGTAAGGATGAACCGGATAATGCAACTGCAGCAGGTCAGATGTATGCTAAGCGAAGTGATCAGAGAGATGCCCATTATAGTTTGGCAATGATTCCATTTTCTAAAGATGTGACTGTCAGTGATGTAATAATTGATGGAAAAATCAATTGCAGTATATCAAAGAATGTAAGCCAGACCACAGATGAAAGATGGCCTGCATTTGTGTCATCTGTTCTTGGGCTGGCGAGTGGAACCACTATACTTGAAAATGTAACTGTTCGCACTGGAATATCTGTAACCGAAGATACGAATGCCCCAAAATTCAATATATGGCAAAGTGGCTTTGTGGGACGGTGTCAGGGTACTAAACTGGATGTTACAAATTGTACCTGGGGAAGCAGCTCGTCACTTTCAGACGAGAGAGATAAGGATGAGCACAGGATCGGTGGCTTGGCAGCAGAAGTGATGGGCGGATGCACAGTTACTGTAAAGGACAGCATATTAAGCGGAACAATAACCTCAAAATCCACACAAAATGCTTTTGTCGGCGGTATGATTGCGGTCAGCCGCGGGGAGACAGAGGGAAAGATAAATGATAAATCAAGCACCATCAAGATATCAAATGTGGAGGTAGATGGCGAAAAAATAAATGCTGAAGCGACAAGCACTAGTGGCGGGTTACTCGGATACAAGTGGCAGAACACGGACGTGGTGTATGAAACTGCAGAAAGCACTGGTGGTGTGACTATATCAGGCTCTAACCTGACTGCCTCAAGTGCCCAGTTCGGTGGACTTGTATATCAGGCAAGCGGATACTGGAATGCAACGGCAAAAGACAGTATTGTGTTCACAAAAGACAGCGATAGTAAGGGGAATACTTTTACCGGAAAATCGGATAAAGATAATACAAGCGGTCTGTTGGTAGGAACAGGTATTGTTAAGTTTACCCAGAACAAAAAGGAAATTACAGATGCCATGTATCTTGAAGTGGGTACCTGGGGGACTGGTTCAGATTCATCTTATAAGATCAATAAAGATGCAGTGATACTTAAGATCGATAGTTCTGAATACTTTGATGAGTTAGTTGGAATCACAGAGGATGATAAGACAGGCAGCACCAATGCGGTGGTATCTCTGGCAGTCAGGGACAGCTCAGGAAATGCGGAACGCATTGATAAAACTGAGAATAATACCTATAAAGGACAGATAAAGAACTACAAGAATACGCATGCCAGATATTATTACAATCTGGACAGCTACAGGAAAAATAATACCGATAATTTGAGTCTGGGCAATGTATCAACATCGGAAAATCTGGTGTTGTGGAGTGTTTCTCAGTATGCAGCAGAGAATATAGGAACATACTTCCGAAAAAGTTCGACAAATACAACCACGATTACCGGTGATATTGACCTTACAGGATATTCTTACTATCCGGTGACACCGCTTTGTGAAGTGAAAGTTGGTGATGGAAGTTCTGATACGGTATTGACATTTGGTTATGAAAGCATGAACACGTTTGAAAAGGACTACAAACCGCTTTCTGATACGGAGTACCAGCACCATCTCATGCAGCATGGACTGCTGTACAATGTCGTTCAGAATGTTACGGTGAATAAGCTGGCCATGAAGGGCAGTGTTGGCAAGGAGACAGATAATTCAGGTGCGTTGATTTTTGGAAGCGTAAAGGGTGATACCACTACGAAGACAGTAGTTGTCACTTTAAAGGAAGTAACGCTTTCTGGTATCCGTGTGGCAGATATACAGGAAAGTGATACATATGCACCACTTCTGATCAACCGTATGGAGCAGGCGGTCAGACTGGCAGTGGACACACTTTCCACGGGCGACGGATATACATCAGGTTCTGAAACAATCTATGCAGCAACCAGTCTGATAGGGTATGTCGGAAGTGCAACAGCGACAAAGCTTACACTTTCTTTTTCAAATATCGCACTTGATGGACGAGTGTCAGCAGATTCGAAAAATAGCACTTCCGTATACAACAATGGAAAAGTTCCAGTTGAATATCACACAACCCATACGATATTCACAAGGGCGACTCTGATGGAAACGTTTATGTATTCCTCATCGGGTTCAGGCTCATATAACTTTAACAGTGATGACAGCATGGTTACTTATGGAGTAGAACTTACAAACTCTGGAACAGTCGGACGTAATCCTGATATGCAGTATCAGTATTATGATGCAGATGTTTATATAACTGATGAATTGAATAATACGACAGCAGATGAAGCATATGTGAAGAACAGATATAAGGATACGGTATTCCTTCGTTATGTTCATTCTCAGCAGAACATCACAACTGGAAACTATGAGCTGGATATCAACCAGAGATCATCAGGGCTCTTGGAGGGCTGTGGTACTTATGGAGATCCATATATAATTAAAGATGCGCTTCAGCTTACTTCATTGGCTACTTACATTCAAAGTGCAGGTAGTGTATCAAAGTTTCAGGCAGTGTTCAATTCTAAGGTTATAGAGGATCAGTCTCAGACAGAGGCTAGCTATCATGTACAGAAAGGGGCTACAGGTGATGCAGCCGGAACAGATGATGTATATACATGGGGAAGTGGAACATGGACATCTGGGGCAGCAAAGACCATAGATAAAGACATAGCAACGAAGTACCTTTTAAATGCATACTATAAGATTAATACGGATATTACGTTATCTGCAGAGAAATTCAGTGGACTTGGTACATCGACAGAGCCATTCAGCGGAGTAATAGTTGGAGATAGTAGTCTGGCGGTTACGATATCTTTTAAAGGAACGAATGCAAATAAAGACAGCTTTGCCGGACTGATAGCATATAGCCGTGGAAGCGTTGTAAAAGATCTGACAGTAGATTTTACGAATGCGACGATCACTATGCAGGCTGATAAATTGCCTGGTATAGAAAAGAATCCGTTCTTTGGTGGTGTGGTTGGTTACTGCATGGGTGGAGATACCATCATTGATCATGTATCGGTAAACTATGGATCAGGCTCGGTGGCATTTGTAGGCACATGTGATTATATGGTCGCAGCAGGCGGTTATGTCGGTCTGGTGGGTGGAGCAACGCATGTGACGGAAAACTCTGATTACGAGAAGACCGGAGGCGGTGTGGTATTCCGCAATATGTCGGGCACGACAAATACATTTGAAGCAGCCTGTCCGGAGGCGGAAAAGTCAAATAAAACAGTAAACATGACAGATATAGACTCGGCGCACAAGGCAGGTCAGTCAACGACTGACGGTGGCGAGTATTTCTATCGTAACCCATATGTTGGACGAGTGTTAGATGGATATGTCTGTGCAGAGGGCTGTACCGTGGAAAACACTGACAAGAATTATACGATCCCGACATTAACAAAGGACGCGAATGCTCTTCAGGTAACAGATAATGGCACCGATCTTGATGTCAAAGTAACCTCTGACCAGGGGTTATGGCTCTTATCGGCAATAGTGAACAGCGGTGCAGGCGCTATGGATTCTACCGGAAACTATACTGACGTTGACAAAAACCAGGTGGTCGATGCATACCAGTATGGCAAACCTCGTACTGCCTCCTATGAAGGAATCGGAACAGCCGAAGGAGATGCGTCTGCAAAGCTTGCGGATGAGGCATATTGGGGTGGAAAAGCAAGTGATGCCGGTAGTGATGCAGCGAAGAACAGGGTTTCTTATCTGGTAAAGAACTACACAACAGGAACTGCGGCAGCAAGGCTTGCAGGAAAGAGCAGCGCTGAAACCAATATCCCGGTCAACCTTACATTTGACGCTGAGAATGTTGATATGACAAGCTATGGCAATGGCTTCCGTGGAATCGGAGGAAGTTATGGGGAGAACAAAAATGTATGGAGTAGTGATTGCAGTATTAAAAAGGTTTATCGTCGAAATATACTGGTTAAAAGCATCAATGCTCAAAGGACTACTAACACAACCATAAAATTAAAAATGAATCAGAATGATTATAAAGCTGAATATAAAGATGGTTCCTGGATAAACCAGGGAGCAGGCTTGTTTGTTGATTTTCATTTTACAGAATCATGTGAGGTAAAGTATCTTAATATATCCGGGAATGTTAAGGCTGGATTGTTTGATGGGAATAATCTAGTGTGTACGACAACAAGAAATCCGGATACAAAAACCGGTGTGGGCAGTTTTGCTGCACGAACTGCGAATTCTAAGGGGAAAGTAACATTTGATCAATTTAAACTTGAGGATATGGATGTGTATGGTGGGTATATGACCGGAGGTGCTATAGGATTTATTGATGGCTGGAATACCACAAATGCAAGAAATATCTGTTTCAAGAACTGGTCAACAAAAAATGTAAATGTATTGAAGTGGGTTGAAAATGACGGCAGTGCGGGAGGCCTTGTAGGTTGGAATGTTGGCTATGGTAAACTGGAAATAGAAGGTGATGGAACAGAAGATATAGTTAAGAATCTTAAAGTTACTACGATTTCAGATACATATAAATATGCTGCTGCGGGAGGCCTTGTAGGGGCTTGTGATTTCTCAAGCGTAAGTATCAATAATGTCAATGTAGACAACTTGACAGTAACCGGAACATGGCTTAGGGATGCAGGTGGATTGATTGCAGGCGGCAGAAATGGTAACGGTAAATTAGTTACCGTAACTGATTGCAGGTTGAGTAATATTACTGTAATGAACAATCAGCACAACACAAACGATCGATGCACAGGAGGAATAATAGGATATCATAATACTAAATTAATTATTTCAGGTGTAAAGATGGATAAGAAATCTATCATCAGTGGTCGTCAGTATACTGGTGGTTTTGTAGGTTATTCTGTAGGATATGTTGAAATCAAAGACTGCAAAATATATGAAACTGATATTTATAGTAGTTCTAATAACTGGGTTGGTGGATTTATTGGCTGTTTTTTTGTTGATGCGACTGCTGTATTTAAAAACTGTCTAGAAAAAAATGTTAATATTCTTGGACGATATGTAGGTGGCTTAACAGGTTCAAATAGAGGAAACATACAGGCATCAGACGTGGAATTTATCGGTGTAAGGGTGGCTACAAAATATGATAATGCTTATTCTGCTGGCTTGCTGACAGGTTTCACAAAAGAGAAATGTAACATTGTTGTTAGTGGATATAATATTTTAGCTTCTTCTTGTAAGGTTGGATATGTAAAAGTATATAATGTGGAATCATTAACGCCTACTGTCAAATTTGAACTCAAACCTAAAACGGGATTATGGGTAGGAGATAATCAAGCAACTAGCAAAATTAATCTTGTTGCAGTCTCAACAGATGGAGACATCTTTCCACAGAAGGATATCGGGACAGATAAGGGTACTACAAATATAGTATACGCCGATGCTCCGGCTGATACTTCATATAAGCCGTCAGAAACTACAGGCACATTATACACATCTGCAAACCCATGGATGGATGTCAACCCGAAAAGTGACGTACCATTTGAAGATGGAACGGTTATGACTGGTAATGCAGTTGGAAAGGGAACTGCCGTTTCTATATTAAAAGAACTTAATTCAAGTTCTCCGGCTGCAGATTACTATTGGAATCTGACAGATAATAAGACGGAGCTTTTGAAGTTCCTTGACCAAAATAGTGACGCTTACCTCACGACTTACAGAGCGGAGGAAAGCGCGACCACGACAGTGAGTGATACTGTGGACTTCCCGGTGCTTGTTGTGAATAATACCGGTGATGTAGATACGACCATCTGGAATTATATTGCCGCCATGACGAATGTCAACGCGGGGACAACGGCGAAATCACAGGTGAAGAATGTAACTGCGAAGACCTATCAGTGGAAGGTTAGCAGCTTTGCCCTGCAGACAAAGGCGAGCCTGAGTGTGAGTACAGCAAAGAAGATATCCATCACTCCGAATGCATACGATAACCAGAACAGTCAGTTTACGTTGCTGGATGTGACATATGCAGATCCGACAGACAGTAAGAAGACACATGTATTCCATCTGTATATTCCGGTGCTGGTGAAGAAAGTTCTTTATATTGATTTTGACGCCAAGTTCCTTGCGGGAACGGATTACTGTGCGGCTGATTATCCTGCAAAAGGGCAGGAAGGACATTATGCGACAGCAGGATTTGGTGAACCGTTAACTGCATATATGGAATACAATTATGACAAGGATACAGATTGGCAGTCCATGCTTGATAATGGAGAGAATCTGTTGTGGTATTATGATAAGCAGCTGAATCTCGCAGAGGGAAGCTCGGCAGATGTCGGAACATTACTTCCTGCAGGCACGAAGCTTACACTTGTTGACAGACAGACCACTCAGTATTATACCTATACGACAGGTGCCGTTGAAGATGTACACAGCTTTGATCTTAGCAAGCTGACTGCACCGGATGGAAGTTCCACATTCAGTCCGGTTTATATCTGTGATCTGCTTGGCCTGAAAGCGGAACTGGCAGTTACAGGAGATGCCGATTCTACATATTATGTTGAGGAATCAGATAAGACAAAAGCTACGATCCGTATTGGAGACACCTACTATCGTAAAGCAGAGGATAATGATACCGGCACGAAATATAAGATAACAGCTGACAGTGATTTTACAAAAAAAGGCTGCAGTGAGAGCTATTATCTGACTGTCCAGATACCTGTGACAGAGAATGTACCCGTTATAAACAACAGATTGAATTATGCGGCGGTCACTCGTAAGGATGGAGCGCTTCCAGCAGCAATCAAGTCAGATTCAAAGAAGTCAGGATCAAGTTATGTGATATACAATGGCGTACAGCAGACTCTTACAGTATCAACAAACCGTGTTCACAGCGGAAGTGATATGGCTGATACAGTCATGGAAAATGGAGACGGAATAAAGATAAAGCTGGATAGCAAACTGAAACTGACAGAAGCCGGAAAAGGCAGGTTTGATAAACTTGGACCATCAGAGTTCTATCACCAATTTGATATAGGTCTCAAAGAATACATTCAGAATTCCAGCGGATCAGAAACAATTATCGGTACAGAGAATGTAAAGTATGTATATACCGTATCGAAAGGAAATATGACTATCTACACTGTGAGTGGTTCAATTCAGAACGCTGCAGCTTTAGAGAATTTGTCAATACAGTATGGTAGTGCAGAACTGAAGAAGGAACTTGACACAGCAGTGGATGATGCTTCGGCAGTGACGGTTACAGCGGAGGTTGTGCTCACATATGATACAGCCGATAAATTCCCTGTAAGAAATACATCAGATGGCTCAGATGTGAGCGGTATTTCGCCCGTATTGACCTCGCGCATTGCTAATACTGGAACTCAGCTGCCTATTGCAACAGGTGGCAATAAAGTGACTAAGGATGATACAAAGCGGTATTACACTGCGAATCAGACCAAAGCGATGCTTACATATACTACAGTTGATGAGACTGGTGTGGGTGATACAACACAGCAGCTTGGAATAAATCCAAGTGATGAGGATAATGTGGTTGATATGATCTGCACTAGAGCAGATTACGATTATACTAATGTGGATGCCGAGATTCTTGGCAGAGCAAAGACTATCAGCTATAAGCTTGAACTGTTCCAGAAAGATGCAAATGGAACTTATGACGAGAGCAATCCTTTGACAATCGGAACGTATATGCAGGATGGCGGTATAATAAAGGGTGATGCAGGAAACGAGCAGAAAATTGCTGCGAGTGATAATTATTGTACGTGGACAGAAAATTTCAGCCCGGCTGCGGAAAAGCACAAGTTTACACGCATTAGATTTGCGCCGATCACAGGTGAAGAATTTGAGAAGGCGAGATACACATACTCAAATTACAGAGTACGCCTTACGGTGGTATTGGTAGATGAAAAAGGTGCCGAGATTCCGGGTACAAAGACATCAGATTATATTATATATACCAATGCGCGTATATATCAGGATTTGATTGAACAATAGACCTGATCAAAAGAGCAGAAAAGAATGGAAAAGAGGTGACAATTGATGCCTGGAAAAGAAAACCGAGACGAAATGACTCCTGAGGAATGCCGTCAGGATGCTGAAAACAGGAAGAAAAAACTAAAAAGTCAGTGGATCATATTCCTGAGAGTTGGTGTGATTGCGGTAGTTGCTTTTATAGCTGTTGTAGTTGGAAGCATTGCGTGGTTTATGTCAAACAACAAGGTTGGTGGAACAGGTGCATCGATTCAGGCATCAGGTGGTGAGTATGATATTGCTGCCGTTGGCGAGGATGTCCAAAGTACAAAAGGACAATATGATAAATTGCTTGATTCTGAGCCCGGAGAACCGACTACAGTTGAGGAGCAGTCCTATATAGCTACTAATGACAACAAGCCATCCCTTACATGGGCGATCACCGAAGGCACTAATATGAAAAATATGCAGAACACAGAGTCAGGTCTTGAACCAGGCTCGTGTGGTAGTATGACATTCTACATTATCCCGCATAAGAGTGGGCAGCTTGATGTGAAGCTGGATCTGACACTTACAGGTTATAAATATAAAGGTGAAAAAGAACCGGTGAGCTCAGATGGTATAATTGAGATAGGCCCCAAGGTGCAGCAGTTGTTAGAAGGACATATTTTGTTGTTTGCGGGCTATGATAAGAGCAAGAATGCATATAGCGGCTGGATATCTGACGATGCAGCTGCATGGTCGCTCAGTCTTGACGCTGAAAATAATATCACTCTTTCAAGGAATGGTTCAGGTGATATAATCTGGTCTGCAGAAAAAATAGAAGAAGATAAGGCTTATCCTGTGACAATATACTGGGTATGGCCTGAGATATTGGAATCATATCTGAAAAAATCGGATAATATAAGCAGGCATCCATCTTTGTTTCCAAATGATTCAAGTGCTGAAAATGCTGAAAATGCGGATGATCCAGGTACGTTGCCTAAAAACCTATATACTACAATGTGCACAACCAGTTCTGGCTCAACGTTTAACAGATATTTCAGATGGGAAAACGAAGCGGCATTTAAGGAGAGTGTGACACCCGAAAAACTTGCAAATATGCGTGAAAACATGAATCCGGCTATATATGGAGAGATGTCTGCTTATTACAATCTGGCAGATCAGTATCTGGGAGAGAATGTCAGATATGTGAAGCTGAAGCTGGAGACAAGATAGTGTAGATTGTGTGGGTAAAGAAGTTGTATGCCCTGTATAGAAAGAAAAGCATCACTATGTGTTACATATTACAAAAAAAGGAGGTGCCGGCTATATGAAAAAAGCAGATAAAAAGAAGTGGTCAACAAGGAAAACCTGGGCTGTGACAGCTATAGTCATGGCGTTGCTGGCGCTTCTTATAGTACCGGTTTTTGGATGGATGTATATGGAAAGAAGTATGGAGACAATGACGAAGATCAATATTCCATATGCCCTGAAGCTTGGAGCCGGGAACACCAGACCTATACAGGAACTGGAACTCAGCAATATCGATGTGTCAGGTGAACAGAAGTATAAGGATATTGTATTCTGTGTGTACAGCAGTCAGGAGAACAGAGAATATGATCTGCAGCTGGCTCACACCAGCAATATTGGATTTACATACAATATTTACCATGCATCTAAGGATGAGAATGGATCTGTTAATTATCTGAAAGAGAACTATAGTCAGGGGGCTGAATTAAAAGGCAGATATCTGAATAAACAAGAAGGCAGCAAGTATGCTACAGACGGATTTCATGGAACAACATATGGCTCCTATAACAATGTACAGATATCGGCGGAGCCGCTTTATTGGAAGACTACAGAGAAACAGACTCTAAATAAAACAACTAGTGCAATTACTACAATAGATAAAGATACATATTATGTGGACTATTACATTCTGCGTATATCATGGGATGATACAGTACAGAACAACAAGGAGACTGACATGATATATATTATGGCAAAATAATGATTCAGAAGGAGGTGAGCCACCACAGGTCATGGATACAAATGAAAAAACAACCAATACAAAGTCTCTGCGGCGTAGGCTCACGATAAGTATTTTGGTGGTTATTATCACGCTGTGTGCCGTTGTTTCAGCAACCTATGCATGGTATATTTATAACACCAGCCGTCACACCACGGATGTGCGCATGGCGGCTGGTGCAGGCGCCAATCTCCAGATAAGCAACAGCTATTCCGGGGAGTATGGCTCGGCGGCAGTGCTGGAGAGCTTTAAGGGACAGCTGGAACCGGTGTCAACGAACAAGGTGACGGCGGGATTCCAGAAAGCGACATCCTTCATAGTTGGACAGGGCGGTCCGGATGATCTTCTGGCAGCGGGGTTTGATGACAGTGAGGCCAGGGATTACTACCACACAAGCATGTATCTGCGCACAAATGGCAATGACACGGACATTTACCTGGCTGATATAGGTTTTGAGGACAGTGACGAGAAGGTTCCGATATCATCTGCCATCAGAGTAGGACTTGTGATCCATGAGCCGGGACAGAACATGCCTGTCAGCTCAGAATATATATTTGCCATAAGTGACAAGAAGAATCCGGAGGCCAGGTACAACACGGCGACCGGAAAAGAAGGCTATGTGCTTGACGGTGTTAAGAAGGATGGTACAACGGTGCCATTTTCCCCATATACATCTGATGCGTACTGCATATATGACAAGAACACCGGAGTTGTCACGCTGAAGAAAACATCAGAGAAGCTGTGCACCATAACAGGTGACGGCAGTGGCAAGCCGGGAACTCCTGTGCAGATAGAGGTATACATCTGGCTTGAGGGCTGTGACGAGGACTGCACGGTGAACCTGTGCGGGGAGACCCTTAAGAAGCTTGCAGTGTCATTTGCTGGAATTGTGCAGGAGTAAAAGAAGAAAGAAAAGAAGAAAGGTAACCGCGGCATAAAATAGGAATATCAGTATACGTGATTGCACAGTGATATGAGATAGAAAGGGGGTGAGTCCTGTGGAAAATGTGAACAACGCAAACTTTGATGAGAATGGATGCAAATATGAAGCTGACGAAAAGTCAGTGGATAGAGATGAAAAGAAAGAGAACAAGGAGACCGTGAAGAGGCTGAGAAAGTCGCTGGTCATGGCGGTTGTTGGTATGCTTTTCTTCCTTATATCGGTGACGGGAGTCACATATGCGTGGTTTACTGCTTCCGGCAGGGCTCACACCAATGTTACGCCTATGGGCGGAACTGTGAGTGATGGTGACACGAATCTGCTGATAAGTACAGCGGAGAGTGGACCATTTGGCAGGGAGTGTGATCTGGTAGCTGCCGGGGATGCACAGGCACTTAAACCGGTGTCCACAGCGGATCTGGAAAGTTTTTACAGAGTGATCATGCAGAATAAGGAAGGAATTGCGGTCTCTTATGAGGACGCAGATGACAGGGTTGACTCAGATACCTTTCATGGAACGGTATACCTGAAAAGTGAGGGTGCGCCGTGCAATGTATATTTTAACGGAGAGGAACTTCAGCTGGGAAGTGACGCTCAGGCTCTTGCGGCCATGAGACTTGGATTGAAGATCACCAACCATGATGGTTCCCGGACATTTGTGATGAGACTTGATGACCTGGGGAGTACCGCTGCAGCAGAGGCGAAGGCTACAGTGCCGGCGGCAGGAACTGTGGTTTCAGGTATATCAGGTAGTGGCGCTGCCAGTTATGTGAGTGATCCGGCGGTAAATGTGTCGGACTACATGGCGCAGGCGGCAGGTAATGATGAATATACTGCGGGAGCAAATGAACTCTTCAGCCTTGATGCTGATGAGATTGCTTCCGTTGAATATTGGCTGTATCTTGAGGGCTGCGATGAGCAGTGTGTGAATCAGGTACAGAATATAGATTCCGACATAAGACTTGCATTTGCAGGTGTGAAGACGGAGGTTGCGAAATAACAGATTTAGTTAGGGAAGGAGCGGCAATATGAAACGCTGGTTCAGGACATGGTTCCTGGGAGTGACCACCGTTACGGCTCTGTTGGTCCTGGTGATAGCAACATATGCCTGGTTTTCCTCCAATAAGAAGGTGGCGACCAGCACGGCAACTGCCAGAACTGGAGAAGAGACCATGGAGCTGCAGCTCAGCGAGAGCGGGGGCAGTAGTTTTAGGGACAGCAGTACGGTGCGGATAGTACAAGTGAATAATACAAATGCGGATCGCCTGCTCCCTGTATCTACATCTGATCTGGTGAGTTTCGTTGCCGCACCTGTGACAGTGTCAGGACAGGCTACGGCATTCCAGTTAGTCCAGAATGAGGAGAATTATTATCACGGCAGGATATATCTGAGAGCTGCAGGAAGTGGCTGGGATCCGGGGACAAAGCTTGATCTCTACCTCGATCAGAGTGACGGAGTCCTCGGGAATGCGGCGGATGGCATGCTGCTCAATGCATCAAGGCTTGGACTTAAGTTCAGCGCGGATGGTGTGGATACGGGATCGGTTATACTGAGACTTAGCGAGAGCGGGAATCCATCCGGTGACAGGGTGTTCAACACCGTGGTAAATGGTAAGACTCTTGGTGATGGACAGGTTCTCTCGTATGCGGGGGGCAGCGTAAATGCTGTCAGTGATCCGAGTGTGAGTGTGGATGATTACACTATTACATGGGGAGAATCGTCAGTGGATATTCCGGATACACCGCTTGTCAGTATGGAGCTGAACAAGGAATACACTTTGGATGTATATTTTTATCTTGAGGGATGCGATCCTGACTGTTCGAACTCGATAAGTTTCGATGCAGCTCAGCTTCATCTGGCATTCTATGGCATGATAAGTCAGGAGGGCAGCAGATGATGGCAGAGAATAAGAAAAAGAATGATCAGGAAAAAAAGAATGTCAGACAGAGGGTGTATATATCTCTCATGCTGACACTTATAGCGCTTGTGGCAGTTACGGCGGCCACCGTGGCGTGGTTCTCCATAGCCGACAGGACGAAGGTCAACACCATGGGGCTGGATATCGTGGCGGATGTGGAGATGAGGATGGATCTGGATGCACATGATACAATAGATCAGTACGTGAGAACGCTTTCATTTGAAAGTATTCAGAACAGGATCCAGAGGGAGAAAGGATTTTCAATGAGTGCGACACCTTTGTCTCCGGTAACTACCTCGGATTACAGCACATTCACATATGAGAATGGAAAAGTGGCAGAGGCGACTGAAGGTTCGTATTTGGAATTTACATTGCACTTTATGGCGGCGAAGGATATGATAGTTCACCTCACCAGCGCTGACAGTGACACGGGTAAGGACGATGGCACTATGGTCAGTTCCAGTGTGGCGGCGCTTCCACAGACGATGAGGATATCATTTACCGCAGATGGACAGACCTGGGTATATGATCCGGGAGCGGGCGATTTACTGAGCAGCAGCGGTGCGGCAAGAGTATTTGGACTTGCATCAGCAGCGGATATGAAGGTTGGTGACAACAATGCACTTTTCACACTCAAGGAGGGTGAGGACAAGCCTGTTGTGGTTCACATATGGCTTGAGGGTACAGACCCTCAGTGTACAGATGAACTTAAGAAAGCTGATTACAGCATAAGACTCAGATTTACAGGAACAGACATGAACGGCAAATCATTTACAGAATAGGAGGCGCGCTTATGAGCGAAGCGAATAACTCTCATGTGCGCCGAC
>USSH01000016.1 GCA_900557435.1 uncultured Coprococcus sp.
CGGACAGAATAACTGGTCGCCGTTTAGTTCAAACGATCCGGCGGGCGGACAGAATAACTGGTCGCAGTTTGATTCAAATGATCCGGCGGGAGGACAGAATAATTGGTCGCCATTTGGCTCGGATGATCAGCAGAGAAATACAATCCCTATAAATAATCCATCAGATTCAGCATTTGGAAATGATGGGCAGCAGTATATTCCGCCGTATCAGATGGGAGATCAGCAGATACCGGATTACATGGCTGGACAGATGAATAATCCTCCATATGGAGATCCGTTTCAGCAGATGGGAGGAATGCCACAGAATCAGCCGCCACAGCCAGAAAAATCCAAAGGCTTGAGCAAAGGTGTTGTGATAGGATTGTGTATTGCTATTGCACTGCTGCTGTGTGGTATTGGCGTGTGCCTTTATCTCCTTCTGGCGCCCGGAAGATCAGGGGGAAACAAGACAGGTGCAGCTGAATCCACGGTAGAAGTTGCCGAGGATTCTAAGGATACAAAGAAGTCTGATGCGGATGTTTCAGGCAAGACAACTGAGCAAAAAAAAGAGAAAAAAACTACAGAAGCATCGAAGGATGAGGAACTACATATAGCATCTATATCAGATGATAAATTCCCTATGGTTGAGATAACTGTAGGCGGAAAAGGTTTGGTAGATGCAGAGAAGACGGTGGTAAAAGAGGATGGCAAAGAGGTAGAGATAAAAGACATCCGCGATGATGGAGACGACAAGGTGATAACCTACATCGCCAACAATATATCAGCATCTGGAAATAAAAGAAGTGTTCAGGTATCTGTTGATGGAGCGGATCTCAAAGCTGATGATGATGCGGCTGCATACAATGAGCCACAGCTTGACTCCGCGAATATAACTCTTGTATCCTGCGATTCCAGCAATTATCCTGAGATAACACTATATGCCTCAGTTGAGGATGCAAATGGTGTTATAACAGGACTTACAAAGGATAATTTTTATATAAAAGAGAAGACTTCCAAAGGAAGCTATGTCTATAAAGAAGTATCGGAGTCTGAGATGCTTGATCAGAATGCGGCACTTAACATATCGCTGATAGCAGACAAGAGTTCAAGTATCTCATATTCAGATATGGACAAGATAAAGTCAGTTCTTTCAGATTTTGTTGGAAATCTTCAGTACTCTGCCGGTGACAAAGCAGAGCTGCTTGCCATAGATGACATAGTAAGACAGATGTGTACATTTACAAATGATTCACAGTTCCTTACAAATGGTGTGTATAGTATGTTCCCTGAGGGAATGACAGATCTATATGATGGCCTGGCACAGGGAATACAGCATGTTGTCTATCAGGAAGGAGCAAAATGCGTTATTGCATTTACTGATGGTGAGAACACTGTTGATTCAGGTTATACATCCCTTGATGTTGTGAATCTGGCTCAGAAGTATGAAGTTCCAGTGTACGTGATCGGAGTCGGAGTGGACACGGGATATGCGTCGGATCTTCAGAATATTGCCCAGAGCACTGGTGGCAGATACTGGAATATCGATGATCTGTATGACTTAAATGAAATATACCAGTCGATATACACACAGCAGAAACAGATGTACAAGATAGTGTATAACTGTAATAAGAGCGTGAAACAGGATTCGAACAGAGAACTTGTGATAAGCATGGTGGATGGAACTTATTGTGCCAACAATGACACCATTGCGAAACCTGTCAATGTGGATAGAACAGCGGTTGAGAGAAAGCATGATAACAGATATGAGCTTGTCATGGCTGACGTTACCTGGGAGGAGGCAAATGAAGCTGCCAACAGAGCAGGTGGACATCTTGCCACAATAACGAGTCAGACCGAGGAGGATACCATAATCAACATGGCTGAGGCTCAGGGGGCGAAATACATCTGGCTTGGCGGATATACTTCATATGATGAGTCGGGACATCCGTTTGGACACTGGGTTACAGGCGAGGATTTCTCGTTCCAGGCATGGGGAAAAGATGAGCCGTCCAGACAAGATCTTGATGGCACTCCGGAGTGGTATATCATGTTGTGGAATATACCTGAGCTTGGAGGATGGACCTGGAATGACCAGAGAAATGATCCAGGAGCAGCTGTTGAATATTTTAAAGGCAATACGGCTTATGTTATAGAGTATGAGAACTGATAGACGGGGAGAATGGAGATTTTTACATGAAGAAAATAATAATTACGATGCTCATTCTGGTGTTGGTTGCGGTTGGTGCTGCGGTGATATTGCCACATGGCGGCAAAGCTGGAGATCCGGAGGAGAAGTCAACAAGTGGAAGTGTATCCGGCACTGGCGAAGCTGATGGACAGAAAGCAGATTCTTCGACAAATGCTAATGATGCAGATAATGTACAAGATAGCACGGTCAATACGGCAGATGGATCCCAAGACGGTTCTGAGAAGCTGGATAAGAAAGATGACGGAACATCAGAAGAGACAGGCAATGGTGACATAGCAGTTGGCGCTAATGACGCTGACTCAGAAAATGACAAGAAAGAAAACACGGAAGATAAGACCGAGTCCGATATTGTCGAGAAGACTCTTGCAGACATGAGTCTGCGTGATAAGGTCTGCCAGATGATGTTTGTCAGACCGGAGTCAATAACAGGTATAGATGTTGTCACAGCTGCAGGAGACACGACGAAGCAGGCACTTGAAAAGTACCCTGTGGGTGGAGTAGTCTATTTTGCGCAGAACCTTGAGAGCAAGGACCAGGTGAAGGAGATGATAGAGAATTCACAGAGTTATTGCAAGATAGGTTTGTTTGTCAGCACTGATGAAGAGGGTGGAGTAGTCAACAGACTGATGAACACTGTTGGAACGACCTATATAGATTCTATGTATAACTACAAGGATCAGGGTACAGAGAAGGCATATGAAAATGCCAACACGATAGCAACCGATATGCATGAGCTTGGATTCAATATGGATTTTGCCCCGGTTGCGGATGTATGGTCCAATCCGAGCAACACGGTTATAGGCGAGAGAGCCTACAGTGATGATTACAGCCAGGCTGCAGAGCTTGTTGGAAGTGCAGTAAAGGGATTTGAGGACGGCGATATAATGTGTACGCTGAAGCATTTCCCTGGACATGGCGATACAGCGGAGGATTCACACTACAGCAGTGCTTATGTGAAGCGGACAAAGGATGAGATTATGGCGGACGAGATGCAGCCGTTTAAATCCGGCATAGATGCAGGAGCCGACTTTGTTATGGTTGGACATCTCATAGTTCCGGATATAGATGAACTCCCAGCCACACTTTCATACAAGATAACAACTGAGATGCTCAGAAACGAGATGAATTTCAATGGAATAGCAATTACAGATTCTCTGGCTATGGGATCCATAGCGGATAATTATGGCGTGGGAGAGTCTTCTGTTATGGCTGTAAAAGCCGGAATAGATATGCTTCTGGATCCGACTGACATTGATACTGCGGTGGATTCGATCGTTCAGGCTGTCGAGAGCGGTGACATCACCGAGGACAGGATTGACGAGAGCGTCAGAAGAATACTGACACTTAAGGAGAAGAAGGGGCTGCTCAGCCAGGAATGAGAGATAAAGAGAGAAAATAAAGCGTGCTGACAGAAAGCCGACAGGGACGAATAGAAAAAAAGTCTATCGTTCCTGTCGGCTTTTATCCTTTCATAAGGAGGGATGTGAGTCAGCGCCTTTCATGAGCCTGCTTTAATTGGAAAAGTTATGCAATGTAATTCTCAAATCATGCAAGATGTATTTATGAGAAAAGGGCTAAATATTACAATATAATCAGGTATTATATGTGGCACCAGTCATTTGCCCAAAGTAGGTTTATCATGGCTGGCGTCAAAGAATAAAATGGAGGATGTTGCGTATGAAAAAAGGAACATGGAACAGGCTGATATTTGCTGTGCTGATGGTGCTGGCATTAGGTCTGGCACTATTTATGCCGCAAAGTGTAAGGGCATCAGATGACATTGATGAGGGTGTACCGTCAGACGGTGATGTGGTGAGAAAAATTGCAATTGGGCAGACATACCAGATCAGTGAGGATGAGAATACGGGCGGGTATATCTGGTTTACGTTTACTGCGAAGGAAGAGGATAAGAACAGCTTTGTATTCAAGGCCGATGAGGATCCGGGAGATACTTATTTTGAATTGTTTGATTCTACCGGAGAGCCATACAAGCAGATGAGATCTGAAAATCAGGAGATATCATTCACAAGCTATGTGATTGAGGATCAGAAGTATTTTCTGAGAGTAAAGACGGAGAGCAGTACAGGATTTTCTGTTGTGGTGAAAAAAGCCCAGAAGATAACTGTGAAAAAGATAACCGGGATAGAGCCTGTAAAGACAACATTTGTGGCGGGATATGACTGCTTATTTGCAAATAAAGCAGAAATCAGAGCTGAGTATAGCGATGGAACAGATTTGCATCTCACGATCAGAGGTAATTACGCGCATGACTACGATACGGGAATCAAGATATATGCACATGTCAGAGATCCGGAGAATGGAGAAGAAATTGAAAACACGATAAGTGAACCGGGTACCTACGAGGTTTACTTTACAGCAAATGGGGAAGAGCTGGAATCAGGTAAATATAATATAGAAGTCAAAGATGTAACGGACATGGAGCTGCCAGAGCTGGAGACAGGGGGGTGCACTATAGATACGACCAAAGCGTGGCAGGAGGCGAGAAGTTGGTACAGATTTGTTCCTGACGAGAGTGGAACCTATGTATTTGGGAAAATGCCGGTAAATCCGGATCCGTATGATGACGATGAGCAGTACATGGCTGTGTACAGGAAGACTGATAATGGCATAGAGCCGGTTCAGTATGGAGACGACCGCGTGGCGCTCACTGCCGGGAACACCTACTTTTTTGCATTCTATGGAGGACCGGAAGAGGAGGCAGGACCTGATGAATGGGCGACATCATTCTACAGGATACGCGAGATAGCCTCAGTAAATATAACATCCATGAACAAGACAGTATTTGCTGAAGGAATAGATGATGAATTCCTGGTCGATGCGAATGTCGAACTGGTGTTTACTGATGGAACAAAAGCATCGGAGAAGTACAGTAAGTTCTATGGCCTGAGATATCTCGACAACTGTACATGGGATTATATAGGTGCAAAATCAGTGGAGAGCGGGGAGATATATGATATAACAAAGCCGCTTGCAAAAGGAGTATATGATGTCTGCTTCGTATGGGAGGATGGAACGGAGATAATTGCAAATGGCGGCCGCTTTGAGGTGAAATCTGCATCTGAGATGGACGTGCAGACGCTGAATGAAAATGAGTCATGGCAAGATTTTGGCATATATGCAGGTGAAGAATGCATCGATGTTGATCAGGATGACAAATATTACTGGTCAGATCTGTACAAATTAGTCCCAACATCAGATGGACGTTGCACCATGAGCGCTTGTGTCATGTGTGAGAATACTCAGTGCGATATGGAAAAAGCAAGGATATATGATGTTACAGACAGCGGAGTAAGCAGGCTGAATGTGGATTCATTTTGGAAGTTTACAGTAAATGTTAAGAAAGGACACACTTATTATATAAGATTTGGATATTCTATATACTCGGAGCTCTGTATTTATGGCGTAGGCCTGCAAACTGGTTATATAGAAACAGAGTTCTCTGCTGTCAGAAAGAATGCAGTGCTTTCTGGAGCGACAGGTGTAACCATTGCGGCAAACAGAGAATATTATAAGCTGGGTGTGTCTCTGACGGAGGGCGATGGTGCCTTAAGTTACAGCTCATCAGATATGAAAATCGCAACGGTTGACAGCAAAGGAAAAGTAAGTGTCAAAGGTGTGGGCACGGTATATATAACAGTGACATCCGCACAGACAGCACATTATAACAAAGCCCAGAAAAAGGTTAAGCTTGTCATTATAAAGCCATCCGTGGCCGATCTTACAGCAAAGACAACCCATACAGCGGTAACCGGCGTCAAGGATGCCACATACACCGGCAAGGCGATAACCATGAGCAGCCTAAAAGTGACAGCATACGGTGCTACACTTACGAATGGTAAGGATTACACAGTATCCTACAAGAATAACAAGAACGCGGGTACAGCGACAATCACAATAACAGGTAAGAATGGTTACAAGGGCACTGTCAAGAAGACGTTCAATATATCCATACCAAAGGGCAGGATATACGAGTCAGGTGGACTCAAGTACAAGGTCACAAGCTCAGCAGCAAAAGGCAGCGGAACAGTGACACTGACAGGAACGACATACAAGGCATCCAACAGGAAGTTCAAGACGCTCACTGTCAAAAATACAGTCAGCATTGGCGGAAAGACGTTCAAGGTTACGGCTATAGGACAGAATGCATTCAAGGGATACAAGTACCTCACGAAGGCGGCTATCGGTGCAAATGTCCAGACCATAGGAGCCGGTGCATTCAGCGGATGCTCAGGTCTTAAGAGCATAACCATAAGCACAGCAAAGCTGACCTCAAAGTCGGTGGGCGCAAATGCATTTGCAAGGATATATGCAAAGGCAAACGTAAAGGTGCCGGCAAAGCAGCTGACAGCATATAAGAAGCTCCTGAAGCAGAAGGGACTTCCGGCGAAGGCTGTGGTGAAGAAGTAGGACTTTTGTGCAGTTAATGCAGACGGCAGAGGCGCTGGAGCATTCAGAGGCAGAGCTGAAGCCAATCTATGATATGGTTTTAGAAGAAATGGGATGTGTACAGAGATAAATATCTAAAATATTAACAGTTATATAGTTGTATGTTGACAGAAAAACCGGCAGGGACGATAGAACGAAAAGTCTATCGTTTCTGTCGGCTTTTTAATTTTTTTAAGGAGGGATCTATGTTAGCGGGGGATTCCCTGTAAATGATGCAGGCACCTGTTCCAATTGAAAAAGTTATGCAATGTAATTCTCAAATCATGCAAGATGTATTTATGAGAAAAAGCTTAAATATTACAATATGATCAGGAATTATATGCTGCTCCAGCCGTTTGCCGGGGAGGCGGCTGTGCGTTGTCTGTCACGGCGTGCATGGCTGGGAGTAGATTGGAGGAGGTTTGTTTATGAAAAGAAAACTAGGAAGAATATTGGCAAGAAAGGCAGTGAGCGTAGGCCTGGCGTTTACCATGGCTTTTACAGGTTCGGCGTTTGTATCGAACACATTTGCCGGAGATAGGTGGAGTGTTGGTGCGATAGAGGCTCAGGCTGCCACGGTGAAGTTAAATTACAGCACATGTAAGATAGACAAAGGCCAGCAGTTAAATCTGTATGTCAAAGGAACAGGAGCTTCAGTCAGATGGAGCAGTTCAAACAAGTCGGTTGCAGTAGTGGATGCTTATGGCTGTGTAACAGGTAAAAGCAAAGGAACGGCGTATGTGACGGCGAAACTCGGAAATGGCAAAATCTACAAATGCAAAATATATGTATCAAGCAGAATACATATCCGTAGAAGTGGAAAAGTGTTATCAGATGGCAAACTTATATACATAAGGCAGAGATATGACAGTAATTGGAATTATGTAAATATTTTATATGCCTATAATCCAGCAACAAATAAAAAGAAAAAGCTTACAAGCCTTAAATGTATGAGCTTGGATGATATCAAAGGTAATTATATATATTTCACTGCTAAGAGAAGTGCGAGCTCGTCCACAGAGTATATTTATAGAATATCAAAGGATGGACGTTCACAGAAATGCCTTGCAAAGGGTTCAAATGCGAAGATAGTAGGAAATTTTATATATTATGTCTACTGCGGAGCTGTATACAGGGTAAAGTTAGACGGAACGGGAAAGACGTTTATATGTAATGGTTCATATGAGCTGTGCGTTGCAAATAATAAGCTGGTGGGAATAAAGTACGGAGCCGGTTATTATGGATTTACTCAGGATACATATCTTATAGGAAGTAAGGGAAGAACAAAACAGATAAGTATATCGTCATCCAGTTCCGTAAGCAAATGGACATCTCCATATGATTCAAAGGAAAATTTCATGAATGTTTCCAACAATCCGTATGGTTATTCATACACAAGTAATGGCTATGAATCCAGACTGATAAAAAAAGTTGGCGGTAAAAGTAAGGTTGTCAGGACATTTGCATTTAGAATATATGATATATATGATGTTGGTGAATATGTGATTGTGGCGGGATGTAATGAAAGTGTTGTGAAGTTGGCGATTGTATCCAAAACAGGAAACGTGGCCAGAACATTGCATAGCAGACCTGCAACACATCAGTACATACCATAAATTTCAAAAGTTGCGGGAAGAATCAAATAACAAAAGGAATAAATCAAAGAGAATCATCGTGATACGATAAGGGTGTCACGGTGATTTTTTATTTAAATCATAAAACACAAGTTACGCAGGATTATAAGCAAATTATGCAAGGCGTGTTCATTTCATGTATGGGGTATATTAAAATATTTTAATAAAAAATATGCGAGGAGGGCACATATGAGAAAGAAAACAACCATGAGAAAGATACTGAGTATTTTACTTGTTTTTTCAGTTGTGATGGGATTATTCCCATCGACAATTAAAGCAGATGCTTCAGTGTCGGCAGCAGGAAGCAAAAATGCGGCAAAGTTGAATACGGATGGGACGAGGTTGGAGGCATCCAGTGATATAGGAAAAATGGTTGCCGATAAACTTGATGAAAAGGCAGAGAATGAAAAGGCTAATGATGGCCATAATATTTTCTCTGTTGAAATGAATGGGGTAAAAGCAAATGTGAGTTTTGAGACACTGAGTAACGCTCAGTTGGTCGTGGCTATTTACAATGAAGCCGGAGATAGCATGCTTGCAATTGGAAATGCGGATGTATCAGCTGGAGATACAAGTGCTGAGGTGACTATAGATACGACAGACATGCCTCAATATTTCTACTTGAGAGCTTTTTTGATAGATCCTGTAAATGGAAGACCTTTGTGTTCAAAGTTCGAGACACCAAATTATACGCAGGAGATGCAGGAGTTTTTTTCAAAAAAGCAGTCTGATTTTGATCAGGACAAGGTATTAAGTCTCGATAACAAAGACGAAGATAATTTTGCCGTTTTTTCTGACAGTACAACGGTGATAACAGAAAAAGAGGGTGTCAATACAGTAGAGCAAATAGATGAAGATAAGGGAGAGTATGTATTTGACAACATAGATAGTAATATATCTGAACTAAAAAAAGGCGATATATTTGCGTATAACTATAATGGTACAGATACCATAATTGTAAATGTTGGCGATATATCAATAGACGGAAATAAGGCAACAATAACTAAAAGTGATGATGGAATTGAAGAGGCTTTTGAGTATGTAAGATACGAAATGACAGCAACCCTAGATGATAGCAACTATGATCCTGCAGATGCTGTGAAATATGGAAAATATAATGGACTCAAGGATGCGTCGGATGGAGAATTAGCATCATTATTTGAAAAGGATGGAGATCTTTCCGCTAGTAAAAAGTTTGGCTTCGATTATACTATTGGTGAAGGCAAGTATACGGGCCAAGTTAAAATGGAAGCACAGATTGGAGTATCGTTTAAATACTATCTTTCGTTTTCCTATCAGTATGTTGAATTCAATGTAAATAGTATAGTTGGTGTTTCTATTCAGTTCAAGGGAGAAACAGACATGTTAACACTCCCTTTGGGAAAAGTGAACATACCTGTTGCAGGGCTGGGGGGATTAGCATTATCTCCTGAATTTGTGATAAAACTCAGTGGCGATATAACTGCCAGCGGTGTTATGACCCAGAGTGTTGGAACAGCTATATCAAATAAATCGGGAATCAGTGACAGATCGAAGACACCAACGTTCAAATCAGAGTTAAAGGTTAAGGCAACTTTCTTTATTGGCATAAAACTTAATCCAAGAGTATATCTGGCTCATGATGATGTTGTGAATGTAGGACTTGAAAGTACAGTTGGAGTGGAGATTGTTGCAACATTGCTCGATGCAACAGGAAATGGTTCTGAAAAACACGATTGTACAGATTGTATAAGTGGCGTGATTAACTTCGTTATGAATATAAAGATTAAGGCAACTTTGTTTAAAAAATATTCACCGGAATATACGCCACTTGAAATAAAAGAAAAGATGGGAGATTTTTACTATTCGTTCACACATAAGCAAGGAGGATTTTCAAAATGTCCTTACCTGAAATATGAGCTGACGGTTACGGTAAAAGACGGAAATGGAAAGCCGGTGGAAGGCGCGATAGTAAATGATAGTGTGAAGACGAATTCGAATGGTGTCGCTAAATTGATTTTGTCTCCGGGAGAACAGACCATAAGTGCTTACAAGGGAAGTTATAAAGCAACTGCTTCGTATAATGTTACTGAGACGACCACGAGTATGGAATTGTACATAGGCGGTTCAGGCGGCGATGACAACCGTGATCAGGACGATGAGCAGGATAAGTATGAGCCTATGGTAAGCGCAGGGAGATATTCGTCTGCTGTAGTTACAAGCAGTGGAGATCTGTATACATGGGGTTCTTCGTATGTCGGGGATGGATCCAATCAGGACAGATACAG
Organism: uncultured Coprococcus sp.; assembly: GCA_900557435.1. Classification (GTDB taxonomy): domain Bacteria; phylum Bacillota; class Clostridia; order Lachnospirales; family Lachnospiraceae; genus Coprococcus. The sequence continues at coordinate 10,536 of USSH01000016.1, forward strand.
CCCAGTCAATATAACAAATAATAATGTAGAGGGAATGCTTCCGTCTGGTGAAGTTGCGCAGGTTAGTATGGGGTATAGGCATAGTGCTGTAGTTATGAAAAATGGTGATTTGTATATGTGGGGATCAAACATATACGGACAGATTGGAAATGGCGAAGATAGATCATGGGTCGAATCTCCTACACTTGTTATGAGAGATGTAAAAACAGTAGTGTGTGGTATGTATATGACTGCGGCAATAAAAAAAGATGGGCAGCTCTTTACGTGGGGCTGGGCATATAGAGGTTCACTTGGTAATGGAAGTGCGGAAAAAGCTAAATGTCCAATGCCACAGAAAATAATGGATGACATAGAAAGTGTGTCGGTTTCAAAGTATTCACAGGAAGGGGCTAGTAGCGTTGCCGCTGTAGACAAATATGGAAATCTTTATGTATGGGGTAATGGAACTGATTATGTATTAGGTACAGGCAACGGACAAGACATTTCTACTCCTAAGAAAATAATGACATATGTTAAATCTGTTAGTTTAGGCAATTGGCATGGAGCAGCAGTGACTAGAGATGGGAAAATGTATATGTGGGGAAATAATAAATTTGGTCAGTTAGGTAAGGATAAAGGAGGATATGAACAGGTCCCTAAGTTAATTGCTAAAAATGTAGATCGGGTGTCTTTGAATGGATTTACAACGATGGTATTGTCGAAAGATAGAAATGTTTATATGTGTGGTGGCGGAATTTATAATAGGATGACCAAAGTATTAAGCGATATTCAGGATATATCATTAGGTGGAGAAGACAGTTATAATTCTAATACCTACACTGTATCTTATGGTTGGCATGCACTGGCAATGACCAATGATGGCAATGTATACACCTGGGGGCGCGATAATTCCAAAGGTCAGCTTGGCAACGGAACGACGACTGAATCCACAACACCACAGAAGATATTGTTAGAGCCAGATATTTCAGAACTTTCTTCTGCGAAAAAATCTGGAGATACGGCGGTCATGTCAGCTGTGGATAAAGAGAATATGGATGCTACACAGGATTTAGACATAGACAGTGTTGCTGTGTTGGCAGATACCTCAGCTAAATCAGGCAATATTCATAGTGTATCGTTTAAAAACCTTACTCCGGGGGAGATATACAACTTTTATTCTCTGAAGTATAGAGGTGAAGACAAGCCATTTACAGGTGATAATGTGTTATACATACAGCAGTTGACAGCTGATGAGAATGGTGAGATATCTCTGGATTATGTTCCGACAGCGGAATATGATATGTCAACAGAATTTGTGGTAGCAAAGACTCAGAATTCAATAGAAAATGCGGAAATAGATGTCCCTGATATTATCTATTGTGGCGGAGTAAGAAAAGTTTCACCAGATGTAATATATGAAGGAAAGAAATTGACAGAGGGTGTAGATTATGAGTTGGCTGGTGATCTTGCAGGAGATGTGGGAGAACACACTGCGACAATTTCTGGAAAAGGACTGTATACCGGTACAAGGAATATCAAGTATAATGTCATCGCAGGCGATTGCAGTAAGATCAGTATTGAAGACATTCCAGATGTTGTGTATACAGGCGATTTGATCAAGCCATCGATAACAGCGAAAGATGGAAAATATCAGCTGGTGGAGAACACAGATTACACAGTAAGTTATCAGAATAATAAAAATGTCGGCTATGGAATAGTTGTAGTGAAGGGTATAAACGGCTATTCAGGAAAGTATGTGAAGTTATTCAATATTACAGAGCGCCAGCTTGACGAGGCGGCATCTGTTAAGGTCGTTGATTGTGAGTATACAGGTAAGCCGCTTCAGACAAAAATTGAGATATCAGTTGATGGAAGGGCTCTCGTATATGGTAAGGATTACAAGACAAGCTATGCAGATAACACAGATATAGGTACAGCCCTTGTGACAATAACTGGTATTGGTAATTATTCAGGAAGTATTGATAAGACATTTGAAATAAAGGGAGAACACAAGAACACGGTACTTAAGGGTAAGAAAGCAGCAACGTGTACAAGTAATGGATATACAGGAGATACCTATTGTAAAGATTGTGGTAAAAAGCTGAAGACGGGTAAAGCAATAGCAAAAAAAGCTCATAGTTATAAGTGGGTAATAGATAAAAAAGCGACAACGGTATCCATGGGCAAGCGTCATAAAAAATGTAGCGTATGTGGTACAGCGTTTAAACCAGTTATTTATCTGGCAAAGCCTTCAGTACATTTGCAGGCAGCAGCTGGTGGAATAAATGTTTCATGGAATAAGACAACAGGAGCGACCGGATATGAAATATATAGAGCCGATGAATCTGGAAAGTATAAGCTTATAAAGAACATTCAGGGCGGTGGAACGATAAAATATGCGGATTCTAAAGCCAATGTAAATGGAAGAAAATATAGTTATTTTGTGGTTGCATATAGAAAGAACGGCAGCGTTAAATATGTTTCCGATGGATCTGCAAGGGTATCAACATATTACATTAGTCCGGTGACATTTTCTATTAAAAAGAAAACCTCAACGGCATGCCAGCTGAGCTGGAAGACAAATGCTTTAGTATCGGGATACCAGCTGCAATACTCAGATAAAAAGAATTTTTCTTCCGGTGTAAAATCAGTAGTTATTTCTGGCAGGAAACAGAGTTCTTATACAATCAGAAATCTGAAGCAGGGAACAAAGTATTATATAAGGGTTCGCGCGTATAGGAAGGTTGGCACCAGATATTACTATTCATCATGGAGATAAGATTCTATGCATAGAGATAGATTTTAGCACAAATAAAATATACTATATCAGTCTGCAACCTATATAGCACAAACAGACATAGTAATCAATACTATTTATCCTTGTTATATATATCACCTTATGGTAGAATCTATATATCTGGGACGCAGAAAGCACAGAGATGTGCATGTGGTCATCGGGCGAAGAACGATGGCTTATAGACCAAAAGGACTGCTGCCGGCAGTCCTTTTGTGCTGCAAATATAAAAATACGAGGTACGAGATGAAGAGAGTCGTTGTAACAGGAATGGGTGCAGTTACACCTATAGGAAACAGTGTAGAAGAGTTCTGGGAGAATATAAAGAAGAATACAGTTGGAATCGGAGAGATCACCAAGTTTGATGTCAGCGATTACAAGTGTAAGCTTGCCGCTGAGGTGAAGAACTTTGATCCAAAACAGTACATGGATCCAAAGGCAGCAAGACGTATGGAGCCATTTTGCCAGTATGCCATAGCAGCTACAGGCGAGGCTATCAAGGATGCAGGTCTTGATCTTGAGAAGGAAGACAGAACAAGGATCGGAACATGTATAGGAAACGGACTTGGCGGTGTGGCAACCATAGAGAAGGAGCACAAGAAGGTCGTAGAGGGCAAGGCGAACAGAGTCAGCGTAATGATGGTTCCTATGATGATATCCAACATGGCTGCGGGCAATGTTGCAATACAGTTTGGTCTTGAGGGCAAATGTACGGACATAGTTACAGCCTGTGCTACAGGAACAAACTCCATAGGAGAGGCTTACAGATATATACAGGCAGGAGAGGCTGATGTCATGGTAGCCGGAGGCGCAGAATCACCTATCTGCGAGACAAATGTATCAGGATTTATATCAATGACAGCACTTTCAAGCGCAGAAGACCCTATGAGGGCATCCATACCATTTGACAAGGACAGATGCGGATTTGTAATTGCTGAGGGTGCCGGCGTGGTAGTACTTGAGTCGCTTGAGCATGCTCAGGCTAGAGGAGCGCAGATACTTGCGGAGGTTGTAGGCTATGGCTCAACATGTGATGCGTATCACATCACATCCCCTAAGGAGGATGGAAGCGGCGCAGGTCGTGCCATGAAGCTTGCTATGGAGGAGGCAGGAATCTCACCTGCTGACGTTGATTATATCAATGCACACGGAACAAGCACACACCACAATGATCTGTTCGAGACAAGAGCCATCAAGTATGCCATGGGCGATGACGCATACAATGTGAATATCAATTCCACAAAGTCCATGATAGGACATCTGTTTGGAGCTGCCGGTGCAGTTGAGTTCATCACATGCGTGAAGTCCATAGAGGATTCATACATCCATCCAACAGTTGGTCTCCGTGAGACCGAGGGCGAGATGGACCTCAACTATACAATGGGTGAGGGAGTACACAAGGATATTACATATGCACTCAGCAACTCACTGGGATTTGGCGGACACAACGCAAGTATCCTTGTAAAAAAGTTTGAGGCATAATACCCAATCAGATTACTGATAGTTATATATAATAAGAAAACACCACTTTAGACAGAAATTCCGAAACAATCTGTGTGAAGTGGTGTTTTTGTGTGCTGGGCAGGGTTAATAAAATAAATAATTGATACACAAAAACTTATAAAACCACAAAACAACACAAAAAAACAAAAATAACAAACGAAATACAGAAAAACCCACAAAAAATGTTGACATTCGATTCATGCGTGGCTAATATACAAAGCAAAACAGAAGCGCGTATCTGATTTTGGAGTGCAAAGGGGCACAGAAATTAAACTTTAAAGTTTGATTCCTGTGCCCTTTTTGTTTAACAGGGAAATCTCTTGGAGGTGGAATATGGCAACTAAATCAAGCATTATGGATACGAATAGTTACAGTGATGATTATGTCTCATTACTGAGTGCGACGACTAAGGATATGATAAGCCGCCGTGAGAAATGGATGGGAGGAGCATACAGACTTTTCTATAGAAAACCTGTCAATCTTGTCCGTGGAAAGGGACAGTATCTTTGGGATGCAGAGGGCAATAAATACCTCGATATGTATAACAATGTAGCAGGAATCGGACATTGCCACCCGGCAGTTGTGGAGGCGGTCACAGAGCAGATGAAACTGCTTAATACCCACACACGTTATCTGCATGAGAGGATCATTGACTACAGCGAGGATCTGCTTGCTATGATGCCCGAGGAAATAGACAAAATAATGTTTATGTGTACAGGTTCTGAGGCAAATGACCTGGCACTGCGTGTAGCGCAGGAGTACACAGGAGGAACAGGAATCATAGTTTCAAGGGAGGCATATCACGGAACAAGTGCACTGACATCCGGATGCTCGCCGGCTCTGGGAAGTGAGCAGCCACTTCTTCCAAATGTCAGACTGATCGATACACCTGATTATTACAGGCATGGTGGAACACCTGAGGAATTCACGGCGTGGTACTCAGGCGAGATGCAGAAAAAGATAGATGAGCTTGCGTCTGCAGGATATAAATTTTCGTGTTTCCTTGCGGATTCAATATTTTCATCAGATGGAGTACATCCGAATCCGGTGGGATTCCTTAAAGCAGCAATCGATGTTGTACATAAGAATGGCGGTGTGTTCATAGCTGATGAGGTACAGCCGGGATTTGCAAGAACAGGAGATGCGTTCTGGGGATTTGCGAGACATGGAATAATTCCGGATATGGTAACGACAGGTAAGCCAATGGGAAATGGAATCCCGATATCAGGACTTGCCGCAAAGCATGAAGTGCTGGAGGCGTTCAGTGATAAACTTCCATATTTTAATACATTTGGAGGAAATCCGGTATCGATCGCAGCGGCACAGGCGGTGCTTAAGGTCATAAAAGAAGAAAAACTGCAGGAACACTGTAAGGTGGTAGGAGCAAAGCTTCTCAAGGCGCTGCAGGAGGTAAAAGCACAGCATCCTGATTCAGTGGGAGATGTCAGAGGGGCAGGTTTATTTATTGGATTCGAGCTTGCAAAGAATGACGGAAAGAAAACCCCTGATCAGCAGAAGGCTCTTGATACGATCGAACTTCTGCGTGACAACAATGTGCTCACATCTGTTGCCGGTCCTTACGGAAACGTATTAAAGCTTCGTCCGCCAATGGCATTTCAGGAGTGCGATATCGACTGGATAGCCTCGACTCTCGATAAATGTCTGTACCAGCTGGAAAGCATATAAGTTGAAACGCACACAATACAGAGAATAAGCGTACTCAAGTGCGCTTACTAAATATATACAAAAAGGAGGAAGAATTATGAAGAAGATTTGTTCAATACTTTTGGCAGCAGCTCTTGCCCTGACGATGACTGCATGTGGAAACTCCGGAGGAAGCACGGGTGGCACCACACAGGCGGCAGCGACTTCAAGTTCAGAGTCTAAGACAGACAAGGACACACTGGTTATACTGGGAGCTGAGAACTGGCAGGCTTCACTCAGCCCGCTGAAGCACACATCAACAATGATGCTTCATGCAGAGGCAATAGCCCTGGAACATCTACTGGTCATGGATGAAGAGAACCAGGAGCCTCAGCCGAATCTTGCTACTGAATGGTCATATGACGATAGTAAGACAGTCCTTACAGTAAAGCTCCGTGAGGGCGTAAAGTTCCATGACGGATCAGATTTCACTGCCGAGGACGCAGCAGCTTCCTGTGAAGCATATTCGAGTTCCAAAAATGTATCCGGTTCATGGTGGGCAGACGAGTTAAAGTGTAAGGTCGTTGATGACTATACATTTACGATCACTCCGGCTTCAGGAAAGCCACTTGGATCTCTTGTCAATATGCTGTGTTCAACACCTATGATGTCAGCAGATGATCTGGCAGATCCTGAGAACACACTTGATAAGAGATATAACGGCACAGGCCCTTATAAGATGGTGAGCTTTGAGAATGATACAGCAACCTACGAGCTTTTTGATGATTACTGGGGAACACTTCCAAAGATCAAGAATATCCAGTACAAATATGTAGCAGATGCTACGACACGTCTGTCAGCACTGCAGTCCGGTGAAGCGGATGTAATAGAGCGAGTTGACTCTGACGCAGTATCAGTTCTGGAGGGAGACAGCAACATAGTTGTTGACAAGTTCCTTACAACAGAGTGTAAGCATTTGATCCCTAAGTTCAAGATGCCTCCTATGAACGAGAAACTTGTCAGAAAAGCTATAGCCTATGCGATCGACTATGATGGAATTGTAAATGATATATTTGGCGGTTACGCAGAGAAAGCAGACAGTTTTATTTCCTCAACTATATGGGGATACAAGGCAGTCAGCGGAGTTGGTGAATATGATCCTGAAAAGGCTGCAGAATGTCTGAAGGAGGCAGGTTATGAGAATGGTGAGGGACTCCCTGAACTCAACATCTACACATCAGTAG
>USSH01000017.1 GCA_900557435.1 uncultured Coprococcus sp.
CTTACCACCCTTTGCATAAGGTGCAAGAAGGTCGATGACCTTGATACCTGTCTCAAGAATCTCTTCTGCAGGATTCTGTTCTTCAAATGTTGGAGGTTCTCTGTGGATTTCCCACTTCTCCTCCGCATCTGGCTGTTCTTTGCCATCAATAGCCTCTCCTAAGACATTAAATAATCTTCCAAGAGTCTTTTCTCCTACTGGAGTTGTTATACCTTTACCTGTCGCTGTTACTTCCATATCCCTGCACAAACCTTCACTTGATGCAAGCATGATACAGCGGACAGTGTTATTGCCTATATGCTGTGCGACTTCCATCACACATCTTTTACCGCCATTATCAACTTCAAGTGCGTCTCTGATTGCCGGAAGTTCCTCATCTTGAAACTCTACATCGACAACAGGACCCATTACCTGAATAATCTTCCCTTTCTTCATAAATCCTCCTTCGCACAAATCACATTTTAAGAAACACTAACCAAGATTATATCTGGAAATCACTTCTTGCGCTTCTTTTTCTGTGATTTTGCACCAGCTATTACTTCTGTTATCTCCTGTGTAATCGCCGCCTGTCTGGCACGATTATAAAGAATATCCAACTCATGAAGCATGTCCTTCGCACTCTTGGAAGCAGCTTCCATCGCCATCATTCTGGCGTTCTGCTCACATGAATACGACTCAACTAAAGCACCATATATGAAACCAACCAGATAATCTGGAACAATTCTATCCATAACGACTTCTGGAGAAGGCTTTAAGGCAAGCTCCTCTCGCTTGTAATCCACTGGAATCTGGATATTGAAATCTGCCTTTTTCAGTGGAAGAAGCTGTGATATCTGTGTTTCCTCCTGTATGGCGTTAACCATACTTGTATATATGATATAGACCTCGTCTAATTCTTCATCCCTGTACAATTCAAGAATCTCCTCAGCGATATTTCTCGCTCTGTTAAGAGTAGGATTCTGTACAGTATAATGAAACTGCTTCTCTATCTCTATACCACGCTGTTCAAAATAATGTCTTCCTAATTCGCCAAGTACGAACAGTGAATGGTTTGGATGGTTTTTAAGATGCTCCTCTGCAATCTTTAATACATTGTGGTTATATGAACCGGCAAGGCCCTTATCAGCAGTTATAACTATATATCCAACCTTTCTGTCATCCATTGGAATGTCATCATTGGATTTGAAATAAATGCTGTCGATATCTGGAATATGTCTTAATATTCGGCTCATCTCTGACTGCAATGTAAAGAAATATGGTTCTGTATCTGAGAGCATCTTCTTGGATTTTTTAAGTTTAGAAGAAGAGATCATATACATGGCATTAGTAATCTTTAATGTATCATTGATACTTTTAATTCGATCCTGTATTTCCTTAGTGTTTGCCATATTATCCTCATTTCTGCACTATTGCTTATTCAGCAAATTCTTTGACTGCATCCATAATCTGGTTAACGATTGTATCATCAATCGCTTTAGTCTCTTCTATCTTTCTTCCAATCTCAGGATGTTTAAGGTCAAGATAGTCAAGCAGTTCTGACTGATGCTTCTTGACATCCTTAGTAGGAATACTATCAAATGCGCCATGGCTTGCCATTATAAGTGTCATAACCTGTTCATGCATTGACAGTGGATGGCATAATGGCTGCTTGAGCAGTTCCATAAGTGCCTTACCATGTGCAAGCTGTGCCTTAGTCGCATCATCAAGGTCAGATGCAAACTGTGTGAACACTTCCATCTCTCTGTACTGTGCAAGGTCAATTCTTATGCTTCCTGATGCCTTCTTCATAGCCTTTGTCTGTGCAGCACCACCAACTCGTGATACTGACAGTCCGACATTGACCGCAGGTCTCATACCTGAGAAAAACAGATCACTCTCAAGGAATATCTGTCCATCCGTGATAGATATAACATTTGTAGGTATATAAGCAGATACATCACCTGCCTGTGTCTCGATAATAGGAAGGGCTGTGATAGAGCCTCCGCCCAGCTCATCCTTAAGCTTACTTGATCTCTCAAGAAGTCTTGAATGGAGATAGAAAACATCTCCAGGGTATGCCTCACGTCCTGGTGAACGTCCGAGGAGCAATGACAATGTTCTGTAAGCAACAGCGTGCTTGGACAGATCATCATACACGATCAGCACATCCTTGCCCTTATGCATAAAGTACTCAGCGATAGCTGTACCTGAATAAGGCGCAATATACTGAAGTGGTGCTGAATCACTTGCTGTAGATGCAACGACTATCGTGTAGTCCATGGCATCATATTTGTTCAGGTTATTTACAACCTTGGCTATTGTTGAAGCCTTCTGACCTATAGCCACATATACACAGATGACATCCTTGCCCTTCTGATTCAGAATGGTATCTATCGCTATGGATGTCTTACCTGTCTGTCTGTCTCCTATGATCAGCTCTCTCTGTCCTCTTCCGATTGGGAACATGGCATCTATCGAGAGGATTCCTGTCTGAAGCGGCTGGTTGACCGACTTACGATCAACTATGCTTGGAGCCGGATTCTCTATCGGACGATAATCCGTTGACTCTATGCTGCCCTTTCCATCTATAGGTGCTCCAAGGGCATCAACTATACGTCCGATAAATGCATCGCCTACAGGGATTCCTGCACGCTTACCTGTTCTGCTGACCTTTGTTCCTTCTTTGATTCCTGTATCACGACCGAACAGAATACATCCTATCTCTGTTCTTCTGATATCCTGAACCATACCTTTGACACCATTCTCAAAGACAACGATCTCGCCGTACATGGCATTGTCTATACCGTATACGGTTACTATTCCATCACCCACATAGATGACCTTACCGACTTCTTTGTCCCTGGAGTCAAAATCATAATTCTCTATCTCTTCTTTGAGTATAGAAATAATATCCTCTGAACTAATTGAACTCAATTTATCACCTCATAACCAGTTTCTGTCTAAGGGATTTGTACCTGCCCAGAATGCTTCTATCGTATTCGCGATCTCCCGTTCTTATGACAAATCCACCTATCAATTCTTTTTTCTCCACCATGGAAAGCTGTACCGCCTTACTTCCGTACTCTTTCATAAGGAAGTTCTCGATACCAGCCTTCTGCTTATCAGTTGGCGGTGTGACATAATAGAGAGTTGCCGAAAGGATATCCTGCTGCTCTCTGGCATACTTCTCATACTCGTCAAATATGTCATGTATCATGTCAAATCCATCGTTGTCACACAGGGTCTTCATGAAATTCACCAGATTCTTGTTCTCAAATCTGTCAAATACCCTGTCAACGACCTTGCGCTTATCTGCATGGCTGACCACCGGATCTGCCAGTGCATATACCAGCTCCGGACTGCCATCCACAAGCGCCTTTATCTCCTCCACCATGTCCTGACTGATTCCAAGCTGATAGAGGACAATTCCGTAATTAATTGCCTTCTGTGTCACCTGAATCACCTACTTCATTCAAAAACTCGTCATACATGGCCGAACCTGCTGATGCTGCATCGCCTTCACCGCCCACGATCTTGCCGGCTGCTGCCATTGCAAGCTCTGCGATCTGTGACTGCATATCAGAAAGTGCCTTGTTCTGCTTGATCTCTATGGTCTTCTCCGCATCCTTTATCATCTTGACTGACTTTGCATCAGCCTGATCTATGATACGGCTGTACTCATTCTGGGCCTCCGCACGGGATTTCTCTCTGAGATCCCTGCACTCAGCATCAACCCCTGCAAGGGTTTCCTCATACTGAGCCTTGAGCTTCATCGCTTCAGCCTTCTGATTGTTGGCATCTGATATAGAGCCAGCGATCATCTCTTCTCTCTTCTTGATGACATCGTTGATCGGTCCTATCAAGAACTTCTTCAAAAGAAGAAACAGAACTATTAAGTTGATAATGGTGAATGCTATTGTAGAAAATTCTATATCAATCATATAGCCACTCCTATCTTTCTGTTTCTATTATCTGCATATACAGATGAATCTGCAAATCTTCCGCAACTACGGATTTCTATTAGATATTCACTAGATATTCTCCAGATATCCACCCTGAAATCCGATTATTTAAGAAGAATGATTGCAAGAAGTCCAATAACGAAACCGTAGATAGCTGTTGCCTCTGCAAGGGCACAACCGATGATAAGAAGCTTTGTGATCTTTCCGTCTGCCTCCGGCTGTCTTGCTACAGCCTCAACTGCCTTTGATGTTGCAAGGCCGATTCCAAGTCCTGCTCCAAGTCCTACTAATGCTGCTATACCTGCTCCAATTGCTAATAATCCGTTCATATCATTTTCTCCTTCTTATTTTCATTTTAAATTTCAAATAACCTTTACTCCATCGCTTCCTGCATGTAAAGCGTAGTCAGGAAAGTAAATACAAATGCCTGCAAGAATCCATCAAAGAAATCAAAATACAGGCTGAGTGGGATAGGGACAATGAGTGGAACTACTGCCTCTATCAGTTTCATGATGACGAATGCTCCGAGAACATTACCGAAAAGTCGCATACACAGCGACAGCGGCTTGATGACAAGCTCAAGTACATTGAGCGGTGCAACTATTGCTACCGGCTCTGCAAAGCTCTTGACCCAGCCCTTTGTTCCCTTTCCTCTTATTCCTGCCACCTGTACGAGCACTATACTCATGATGGCAAGCGAGGCCGTCACATTCAGATCCTTTGTCGGTGGTTTAAAACCAAACACACCCATGATGTTGGCCATACCAATGTACAGAATAACCGTTATCAGATATGGAACATACTTCATTCCAGCCTCTCCGATAACACCTTTGAACAGATTGTTAAAGGTCGTTATTATGGTCTCCAGCACAAGCTGTTTCTTGCCAGGATTCTCGACCTTGAGATTCCTTACAAGTATGATAGATAACAACACTAGTACCGCCATAATGATCCATGTTACCACCACGGATTCTGTTATCGGTATCCCACCAAATATTGGTATTGTAAATACTGTTTTGCATTGGAGTTCATTGGATAACTCTTCTGCCAGATCCGTAAGACATCACTTCCTTTCGCACTGTTTATTATATGTCATGATGCCATTATCCATTTATTATGGAAACAGCATTCCTGGCATCTGCCTCAGTCAACCCCACAAGTACATTCTCCGTATTGATCCAATGAGAATCAAGACCATAAGTCTCCCAGTCCATATCCATATCATCCAATATGACATATCCTTCCACGGAATTGGCGGTCACATACTCCTTAACCGCACATGCTCTGGTATAATTTTCATACTTGTTTCTAAGTTCATCCCCTGAAGGAGTTGCCCCATAGACTTCCAATCCAGCATCAGCAAGTCTGCCTATCAGTTCTCTTACATGTGCTTTACTGACTTCCTTATCAATCACCTGTTTTCTCCAGTCACTGGTCATAACCAGCTTAGCTTGTGTGGCATCAACTATCATTTTAAGATTCGCCACATTCTTTGGATTGATAAACTCCCCTTGTTTATCACACAGAAATTTTTCTGAATTCAGTACGCCGTCTACATCAAAAAATACTACATTCATACGGTCATAATCCCCTATTTTTTTATTTACGAGCTCTCTCGCTCCTTGCTTGCGTATTTTAGCACCATTCAAAACAAATTTAAAGTCATTTATTTGCCCTTATAGTCATATTTTAATCATTTTTTATATTTGTATTGTTTTTCACAACAAAAACTTAAATTTGTCACAGTTTTTCAAAGAAACCCGCATAAAACCTAGCGTATCGCCAGTTTATACTTTTTTAATAATTTTAACGTTTAGTTTATAATCAGCAAACTTCTGTCAATTCCATTCAAACCACTCTAAGCAGGGAGTCGCAAACGCCCTTATCGCGGACGGCGCCGCATGCAAATAGAGGCCGAGAAACGAATGACATAGAGCGTGATAACACACACAGAATTGTTTGTCCAGGCACAAGTGACAGCCGTCCCCTGCCCACGAAAAAAGGCTATCTTCATATCGACGCCCAACGCTCGGTATGTGATAGCCTTGTTCCCTCTGCCGAAATCCGCCACCCCCATTGTGACAGATTATTGTTTGTAGAAAATGACCCCCTTGTCATCTCTCGATGTAACAGATACTTCTATTATACCTATTTGAAAAACAAATGGAAGAGATGTTTATACACCACTGCGCACCACAGTTTCACACAAAAGTGTATATTGTTACACTTTGTTATGGACATTTGACTTTCTTCTATATATAATAAATATATCTGTTTGTATATTATGCATATTTATATGTAATTTTGCAGACAATTTTTATTTGTTTTTTATTAAGGGGTAGATTTATATGGGAGATTATTACGATATAGGATATAGACTGAAGGATGTAATGGCTGAAAAGGGTGTAACTATCAGCCAGCTGGCAGATATGACCGGGATATCAGAGGACACGATAAAAGCTATAAGAAGCGGCAAGACCAAAAGTCCCGGGATCCAGCTCATGATATCCATTGCAGATGCGCTAGGCTGCACTATGGACGGATTTCTCCATCGCCAAAGTCTTACTCCGGAAGAACTCTACCTTCTCAGGAAATTCAGGACACTCAATATTCATGGCAAGAAAATGGTCATGCTCATGGCGGACTCAGAGGATCACATGCAGTGCAAACTTCCCGCTGATTCCGCGGGACCCGGAACACGCAAGATACCATGCATATCATCCACACACACCCTCGCATCCAACACAGACTATTCAACTCATGCGACCGACTTTATAGATATACCCCGGGATTATTTCCCATCGGCAGACTACTGTCTTCGCCTTACAACCAATATGCTGCATCCCATCTATATGAAAGGGGATATTCTGGCTGTCGAGAAGGACTTCCCGAGATTTGGAGATATTGCCGTATTTCTGAATGAGGACGGCGTTGAGATGATCCGAAAGTACACTGAACGCGACGGTTCACCATACCTTGAAGCCGTCAGCAGATGCGACAAATCCATGTATCTCACAAGCGATATAATCTGCCTCGGAACTATTCTCGGCATAATCAGACTTCAGGACACCCGGATGCCGCCTATATCTTAAAATATCCAATGCAGTACCCGGCACATTGCTGATACTGGCTGATCACAGACAAAAACACAAATGCCAGAATGAACTGATCTCATAAGCATCTTACATATTGATCAGTCTCTTCTGGCATTTGTTCTTATTGTTATAGTTTGTTACTATTATATTTCGTTACAGTTTCTAATAATCCGTTTATTTCTCAGCCGCACCTGTGATAAGCCAAGGTGATGGCTGTGTCACGAACATATTGTCCTTATTTGTCTTGGACACAGATATCTGAATTGCCTCCATATTCTTGATTCCCAGCTTGTCAAATATAAGCTTTGCCTGGGCAAGTATCCCTAGATCGAGAGTATATATGACGAACTGCATCTCCGGATTGATCTTCAAAAGTCTCTCCATATCAGACTCGAGATAATGGTTCGCAACTATAAACGCAAGCCTTGGAACAGGTATCGCTGCCAAGGTCTCCTCGCTCATATCCGGGATGATCTGGACATTATGTACGCCAAACTTGTCCACATTCTCTTCCATGGAACGTCTCGAGCCTTCATCCGGCTCAACTGCTATGATATTGCCCTCGCTGGCAACTATGGCAGCCTCTATGACAATACTCTCAGCCTGAAGTGCAAGGATCGTATCATGTGTATCAACGTCAAGCAGACTCATGATAACCGCACGTATCTCTTTGCCAACATAGTGTACCGTACCTGCTGAGAAGAAATCATTTGCTATTCCATATCTTACAGACTCCCTGGTCTTTTCGTTCATGATAAATATAACTGTTGGTCCTGTTATCTTTTTATTGAGCACCTTCTCTATCTTGTCGTGCTGTACCTCGCCGCCAGGCTCAGTTCCCTCGGCATACCACATGTCATACTCGCCAAATCCCTTCTCCCACAGTGTGTAGAGAAGATCCTCATGGCTCTCATCGGCAAATATCAGTACCCTCTTGTGCGTGTCTATAGTTGGAACAACATTCTTCTGCTTTCCACATATATTCAGCATCTTTATCTTCTCAGGGCTGACCTTCATCATATCTGCAAAATATCCAAGCCAGCTGAGCATATCCTTGTTCTCGTACATAACTGTAACCCTCCTTCTCTTTGAACACCAGCCATCCAAGGTCAATTCTGACAATGGCTGGGGCTGCATATCAAGTTTTCATGGAAAACTCAACACATCCTTTGTCCGTCCAATCTCATGAATAATATTATACTATTTTATTCTCTGTCTGTACACCCAAAGAACATAATATACGGTGCTGTTCATACGATATTCAGACCTCGGTCTTTATACATGCTGCATATAGACTCCGGCAGCCTGTCATCCGTTATGATGGTATACTCCGGCTGAAGATCACATATCTTCATATCGCCCTTTGTCTCAAACTTCGAGCTGTCTGCCAGAATGAACACCTCACTTGCATGTCCTATCATCATGCACTGATTCTCATATGTCTCCCTTATAAAGTCATGCGCACCATCCTCCAGCGACAGCGCCAGAGGCACCACAAATGCCTTTGAAAAATACAGTCTCTGCAGCGCCTCATGAGTAAGAAATCCATAAAATATTTTTTCTTTTGGAAGGTAATCTCCTCCAAGCAATGTAATTCTGTAATTTTCGCAATCAGATAATATTGAAAATACCTCTGATGAATAGGTTATCACTGAAAGCGAATCAAATCTGCGCGTCTTAAGTGCCATAGCAAATACCGCAGCTGTACTTCCTGAATCTATAGCTATCGTGTCCCCATCTTTGACATACTCCAGCGCTTTTCTGGCGATCTGTTCCTTAAGCTCCATGTTAGATGTCGTTCTTACATCCATATCATCAAAACGATATCTTCTCTTCACAGAAACAGCTCCACCATGCACTCTGGTAAGCAGATTATTATTTTCAAGATCCTCAAGGTCACGTCTGACCGTCTCTGTTGATACACTGAGAAGCTCGACAAGCTTCGCCACGGTGACTGAATGATTCAGGTCAATCTGTTCCAGGATGATCTGTTTTCTCTGGTCCGCCAGCATATTACTCCCTCCCTTATATATCCTTGTCGTATCTTGATTGTATCAAAATAAAGGACATTGTGTAAACCTCTATCAAATCCCGAATACGAAATACCGGTATATTCTGATACCGCAGTATATTGCAGTATTTCGATGCATGAAGATCTACTCAGGCATCGCAAGGTCATACAGCTTACAAAGTACTGCCGTATATCCCTCTATGCAATCAAGTACCCTGTTTATCTCCACATGCTCCTGTGCCTGGTGTGCCTGACTCATCATTGCACCAGAATATCCTATCGTAGGGATATTGTATTTGCCACAGATCACACTGCCATCTGTTCCAAACTGCCAGTATATCTTCCTTACATCCTGTCCAAGTCCAACCAACGTCTGATATGTCATTTCCACATATTCATTGTCCTTACCTGTCTCCCACGCCGGATGCTGCTTTGCCGCCTCCATCTCATAGCCTGTGTAGCAAGTTCTTCTGTTCATCCGAGGATGCACTACCGCCTTAAAATCAGGATCTTTCTTGTGCTGTTCATCAAGGAACTCCTGTATCTGCGACACTGTATCCTCAGCAGTCATCGGCGGCACATATCTCTGATCTATCGTGATCTCGCAATAATCCGGTACACAGGAATATTTCTGGCCGGGAGTGACCACTACATCAGTGATCACCATGGAGGTTCTGCCCATCTCATGAACCAGTGGTTCTTTCCCGAAATTGTTCATAACAGCCTCCATGACCGGAAGTGCTTTTTCAACCGCATTGACTCCTTCCTGTGGAGCTGACGAATGAGCCACTTTTCCATACACTTCCACCACAAGCTCTACCTTGCCTCTCTGTCCAACAGCCAGATTGCCATCAGACGGTTCACCAAGGTAACACAGATCAACATCAAGGTCATGCTCTGGAAGAGTATGCTCCATCAAATATATTGTTCCTATGCTCTCAGCCGGCTCCTCGTATACCACCGCAGCAAAGATAAGATTACCTGACAATTTCGCACCTGCATCCACCAGCTTCTTTATCTCCATGAAAGCAAAGAATTCCGAGGTGAGACCTGCAAGCATGTCGCTTATACCTCTTCCGTATAATTTACCGTCCTCTGCCTTCGGCTCAAATGGTGAGTATGGACTCCACGCCTCAATACTTCCCTCAGGGACAACATCCATATGTCCTGTCAGAAGTACATTTGGTCCGTCTCCAGTTCCGCGGATAACTCCCACCACATTGCCACATTTATCACGAAAATGCTCTATCTGAAGCTCCTCCATAGCCTGCATGAACACCTCAGATGTAGCTTCCTCCTCCCCGGAATACGCCTGCGCACGTATATTTCTGCTGACAAATTCTATCCATGGCTTTTCTATACTTTTAAAATATTCCTTCACGGCAATCATCTTCCTTTCTCGGTTTACTATTGATATTCAGATATTCAGCTGATAAGGCTCTTCTTCTCATGGGCAATATCCAGCCAGTAGTCAAGTCTTGGGTCGAGCCAGAAGTGCTGAAGTCTTGCCATTTTCTGTCCATACCAGTTCATATAATCAAATTCCACATTGGAGCTTGAAGCCTGGTAAAGTGCCCAGTACGCCCATTTTATATCACAGGCTATCTTGTTCAGCTTCATCTTTGCAAATGCCTGCTCGTCCAAGGTGCCTCCGCCATATATCTTCATCATTTCTATATCCATGTCCTCTGTGAAATAGTTAACCGCGGATATAAGCCCCAGATCGACATACGGATCATTCATGGAAGCATACTCATAATCAATGATCTTGAGATCCTTCGTCTCCTCGTTATACATGAGATTATTTGTCCAGAAGTCATTGTGGCACGGGCATAACTCCTCACTGCCCGACAACGCTTTTTCAATTGCTGTGAGCAGATATTCCATCTTGTCATTGAATGGAGATACATATCCACCCTTTTTCGCTCTGGCATTCATATCCCATGCCTGCTCAAATATGCTCTGTTTCAGGTGCAGCGGCTTTGTATCCAGATGATGAAAATCCTTTATCTTCTCAAAAATCTCATTAAAGATATCCTTGTTATACACATCACCAAATGTCACCTGTCGATATCCGTCAAGCCACTGGAATATCTCCACTCCGGTATCCTCAAAGTAATAATAGACCTCTGGTCCTGCTTTACTTTTATCCGCAATAACATTTGCCTCATGGCACACTTCACGGTTGATAAAATCAGTGCCATCCCCTGGGATCTTGAGGAAATAATGTTTTCCATCCACATCCACCTTAAAATTCGGGTTGGTTATTCCGCCTGCAACCGGCTTATAGCTTATACTCTTTCCATTCCAATCGCTCACCCTCGCGATCGCCTCATCAATTGTCGTCTTGCGCATATAAAGACCTCCTCTCCTATCTGCTCTCATCGATCAATGCAGCTCTACCGATCTCCCCTGTTCTTACCTTCACTACATTCTTCACGTCATAAACAAATATCTTGCCATCTCCATAATTGCCTGAATACAGAACCTTCTCTGCCGTCTTCACGACCTTTGACACAGGAACAGTACTTACTATAACCTCTATCTTCACCTTTGGAAGAAGATTCAGATCTGCATCAGCACTGCGATAATACTTATCATCATTACCCTTCTGCATTCCATATCCAGTCACATCTGTGATGGTAACTCCTGTCACATTGATGTCGTTCATCGCATGCAGCAGGGCGTCAAGCTTATTCTTTCTGGCTATGATCACGACCTTTGATATGTTCAGGTCAGGCTTCTCTTCTGTATCTTCAAATGCTTTTTCGTCTATCTTCGGAACATTCATCATAGGAGCACTTGTACCATCTGATGAAAGCACCTCGGTGTATGTATTTGAAAAGCCATGCTCGCTTATGTCCAATCCGTTCATCTCGTCATCCGCAGACACTCTGAGTCCTATCGTCTTCTGCACGATCTTGAACAGCAGTGCTGCAGCGGCAAATACATACAAGAATACCACTATACCGCCAAGGATCTGTATGCCGCACTGATATCCGCCACCGCCGAGCAATAATCCCTTCGTTCTTGTGGCTGTACCATCTGAGAACAGGCCAACAGCTATAGTGCCCCACAGTCCGCCAAATCCATGTGCCGCGATCGCTCCCACAGGATCATCTATCTTTATAACATTCTCTATGAGATTCATTCCGCCGACAACTATGGCACCTGCTATGACTCCGACTACCACCGAAAGTGGAGTGCTTATGACATCCGCGCCTGCCGTGATCGAAACAAGTCCGGCAAGTGCACCGTTGAGTGTCATCGCAATATCCGGCTTCTTCTTCCATATCCAGCTTATGCACATCGCCGTTACAGCTCCGGCTGCGGCCGAAAGGTTGGTATTACAGAACACCTTTCCGACAAGTTCTGTGGTGTTATCTGAAAAAGGAATGACCGAGCTGCCATTGAAACCAAACCATCCAAACCACAGAATGAAGATTCCAAGCACCGAAAGCGGCATGCTGTGTCCCGGTATCTTCTTCGCTTTACCGCTTCTTGAATACTTTCCGATTCGGGGGCCCAGCATCCACGCTCCTGCAAATGCCGCAGCTCCGCCGACCATATGTACGACCGTAGAACCAGCAAGATCATGGAAACCTAGTTTAGACAGCCATCCACCTCCCCATATCCAGTGTCCTGATATCGGATATATCACAAGACTTATCATCAGACTATATATACAATACGCAGCGAACTTGGTTCTCGCCGCCATGGCTCCCGAGACAATAGTTGCCGCGGTTGCTGCAAATACTGTCTGGAATATAAGAAATGCCCAGAATGGCACACCCTCCGGGATCATTCCATTTCCATAAACCGACTCCACAGCTACGCCTTTTACCTTTCCCAGGACTGAACCACTGCCGCCATACATTATTCCAAAGCCAACCAACCAGAAAGCTATCGCTCCGATACAATAGTCGATCAGGTTCTTCATGGCTATATTTCCTGCATTTTTCACTCTGGTCATTCCGGTTTCCAGCATTGCAAATCCCGCCTGCATGAAGAAAATAAGCACTGTTCCCACCAGAATCCACATTGTACTTACTGCACTATATTCCATCGTGACTCCTCCTTGCTCACCTTTATTATTGTTATATCTGTCCCGCCTTATGGCAGCGGACTGTATGTCCTGGTGACACCTCTTTTTCCTCCGGCCGTTCCTTCATGCATCTCTCATCTGCATATATGCAGCGAGTGCAGAACGGACATCCCGGCATAGGTTTTGCCGGATCCGGAATATCTCCAGGCTTAAGGTCTATGTCAAAACCCGCGTCCTCAAGTCCCTTGCTGATGCTCGGTGCAGCTTTAAGCAGCACTTTTGTATAAGGATGCTGTGCATTTTTATAGATCTCTTTGCTCGGTGCACTCTCCACTATCTCACCGAAATACATGATCTTTATCTGGTCTGCGATCTGTCTGACCACGGCCAGATCATGTGCTATCAGAAGCATCGACAGCTTGTATTTTTCCTGCAGATCCATAAGCATATTTATGACCTGTGCCTGAAGTGACACATCAAGGGCCGATATCGGTTCATCAGCAAATATGATCTTAGGGGTCACAACAAGACACCTTGCAATGATGATCCTCTGTCTCTGTCCGCCTGACAGCTGATGAGGATATCTGTCCAAAAACATTGGTGCCATTCCTACCTGGGAAAGAGTATCCAGTATGATCTTCTCCCTCTCCGCTTTATCTTTTACTCCATTCAGTATCAGCGGCTCCTCAAGGGATTCGCGGATGCTCATACGCGGATGCAGTGATCCGAGAGTATCCTGAAATATCATCTGGATCCTGGCCTTCATACTGCTTTTTTCCTGAGTCGTCATATCATCGACAGATTTTCCTTCGAACACAATAGTTCCGTCCGTCTTATCCTCTATTCCCAGGAGCACCCTTGTGAGCACAGTCTTGCCACACCCGGATTCGCCAACTATTGCAAGAGTCTTGCCCTCTTCGAGCTCCAGTGATACATGATCCACTATATTCTTCTGTCCTACTACTTTATTAAGCAGCCCCTTCTTAACCGGATACTGCTTAAGCAAATTTTCACAAGATAAAACTATATCGCTCATATGATCACCCCAATTCTGTATCTTCGTTAATGTCATAGTCCAGTGGGAAATGGCAGGCACACATGTGTCCCTCGCCTACGGACTTAAGTGACGGCACCTCTTTGTGACATATATCTTTTGCATATTCACAACGCGAAGCAAATGGACAGCCTTCTGGAACATTTGACATATCCGGTGGAAATCCCGGTATGGACTTCAGTCGCTTGGTCTTTCGTGCTTCCAAAAGCGGAACAGACCGTATCAGTCCAACCGTATATGGATGCTTTGGATTTCGAAGAAGATCCTTCTTAGATGCCGACTCCACACATCTGCCTGCATACATGACAAATATGTCATCAGAAAACTGCGATACCACGCCAAAGTCATGGGTGATGATCATGATAGATATACCTGTCTGTTTCTGTACTTCACTGAGGGCCTCTATGATCTCTGCCTGTATCGTGATTCCAAGGCTTGTCGTAGGCTCATCCGCAATCAAAAGATCCGGATACAGGATCATAGACATCGCTATAAAGATACGCTGTCTGAAACCCGCAGAGAACTCACACGGATATTTCTTTATGACTTCCTCACCATTCGTGATACCGACAAGTTTCAGCACTCTCATGATCTCCTGCTTTGCCTTTTCCGAACCGGATGGTGTGTGCGCGTTATATGCCTCCGCAAGCTGTGCACCGATAGTCATATAGGGATTAAACGACGTTGTAGGATCCTGGAATATCATGGATATCTCATTTCCACGGATGCTTTTCATCTCCTTTTCAGGAAGCTTCAGTATATCCTGTCCTTTGAACAACACCTCGCCACCTGCTATGTATCCCGGCGATTCTACAATTCTCAGAATAGACCTGGCAGTCACGCTCTTTCCGGAACCACTCTCGCCTATTATTCCAAGCACCTTTCCCTTGCGGAGTGAAAAGTTCACACCCTCAACAGCCTTGACGACCTTATGTGGGTCCGTCTTGAAATAGGTCTTTAAATCCTTCACCTCAAGGATTACATCTGAATTCTTTTCCTGTGTATTATCCATATTTTTGTCCTCCTATTTGCGAAGCTTTGGATCAAAGTGAACCTGAAGATTATCTCCGATGAAGTTCAGTCCAAGAACCATGATGATAAGAACGATACCAGGGATCATGATGTACCAGGCATCGGACGCAATATAACTACGGGCATCAGACATTATGTTGCCAAGTGATATCTTCGGCGGATTTATACCGAGTGACATGTAGCTGAGCAAGCTCTCATTTATGATCATTCCGGCAATATCAAGAGGTATGAGCGGAAGCATTTCCGGGATCAGATTTTTTCCAATATATTTAGTGGATATTCTCCATTTACTGGCTCCCATAAGTCTCGCCGCAGCTATGTAATCTGTGCTTTTCTGTGGAATTACATTCGACCTGACCGTTCTCGCATACGCAGGCCAAAGAGCCAGACTGAGCACTATGGTCACTGATACTTCATTTGGACTAAAAAGTGTAAGTGCTATCATTGCCAAAACTATAAAAGGAAATCCCATCTGTACATCTGTGATTCTCATAAGTACCGAATCTACAGGTCCCGGGCTGGTGAGACCCGATATAATACCGACTATCAGACCGATAAGTGCTGCCAGAATAACACTGCAAAAACCGATGATCACAGAAGTACGGATCCCATACAGAAGTCTTGAGAACAGATCACGTCCAATGGCATCCGTTCCAAGCCAGTGTTCCGGATCTGTAAATGGCTTCATAAGCCTTATCGACGGATTTGCTTTGGACGGATCTGACGGTGCGATGAGCGGAGCAAATATTCCGGCAAAGAGGCAAAGTCCGACGATCACTATTCCCAATGTAAATAATTTGTTTTTGCCAATCCACTGAAGGACTGACTTCAGTTTGTTCTTTTTCTTCATATTTACAGTCCTCCCTGTGCTTTTCTCATTCTTGGATCCAGCCTTATGCTGCTAAGATCGATGACAATATTTAAAACAATAAAGAATACCGAGAATAAAATTATGATTCCCTGAACCAGGTTATAATCTCTTCTGAGGATCGCATTTAACACTGTATATCCGATTCCCGGGAAGTTAAACACGTACTCTACTACCACGATACTGCCCACCAGGAAACCGAGCTGTGTTCCAAGAGATATGAGCATCGGGATCAATGAATTTCTGAGTGCATATTTGAAGTAGATGGCCGTGTTCGATATACCTCTGGCATATGCAACCTTGACAAATTCCTGACTATAGCTGTCTATCAGAGAAGACCTGACTACCTTGGTAAGAACTGCTGTAAGCGGCAGCGCCAGTGCCACTGTCGGCAATACGCAGGAGGCTGGTCCGGAGTAATCCATGGATGGCAAAAGTCCAAGCTTTACAGAGAAGATAATTATCAGCACTGAGGATACCCAATAGTTAGGCATCGACTGAAAAAGCACTGCAATACTGGATATCAGACGGTCCTCCCATTTATTTCCATTCATTCCTGCAACAGTTCCAAGGATCAATGACAATAAGATAGAAACAAGCACCGACGATACAAGCAGGATAAGCGACAAAGGTGTGGCCTGCTTCATAACATTTAGAACTGTATCGCTCTTGAAATACGACTCTCCCAGATCTCCGTGGAACAGGTTCTCCATGTACATTTTAAACTGCTCAGGAATGGACTTATCCAGACCCATACTGTCTCTGATCAACTGCTGCTGTTCCTCTGTCGCCGTTGGAGCCATGACCTTTGCCGGGTCGCCCGGTATCATACGGAGTATTACAAAACTTATGAAAATAACGCAAAAGGTAACAAAGATGCCCTGTGCAAGTCTTTTTAAAACGGTTCCTAGCACTTTGATTTCCTCCCTTCTTAAAAAAGGAGCCACATGCTGTATTTTCTGCACATGCAGCCCCTTTCGGTAATTTCAGATTTTAATATATAACTATGCTTTTACTCTTTTGTGACATTTGTGAATATATAATCCGCGCCACTTGTGTACTCAAGTCCCTTTACATTGGATCTTACACCAAAGATCGTCATAGACTTAATAATTGGAATATCAGGCATTTCCTCTGCAAGAGCTGGGAGATACTCATCCTGGAGTATTGCCTTTCTCTTGTCTGGATCTGTCTCTGTTGCGAATCTGTCCATGATATCCTGAAGTTCAGCTGTTGGCTCGTAGTGGCTGATTCTTCCCGCTGCATACCATGAGTTCAGCTTTAACTCTGGCTCTATACCTGAAGGCTGCCATCCACAATCGATCATATAACAAGTTGTCTCTTCATAAAGGACATCGCCCCATGATGAAGTATCAAGAG
>USSH01000018.1 GCA_900557435.1 uncultured Coprococcus sp.
TTTAGAAAGACTATAGAAAGACTATAGAGAGACTACTGCAGAGAAATTATTGTGGAGAAGCGATGAAAGGGATTTATTAAGGGTATTTTTAATAGTACCTGCATGTACTTAGAACAGTAGTTGTTCATTTATTACATTCAATCATTATAGATAGGAGAGATAATTTATGAAGACATTTGTTAAGATTTTGGTAGCGATACTCGTGGTTGCAGCTCTGTGTGGAGGTATATATCTGGTACTTCCGGAGACGGCACAGACATTTGTAAAGGGTAATATCCAGTATCGTACAAATGACGAGGCAAAGAAGAGAGTAGATGAGGCGAAGAACAGCCAGATAAAGTACACATACAAGGACAACGGAATCAAGAAGATATATGATCCGGGCACCACATATGGATCAGCACTTGAGAAAAAAGCTAAGACAACAGTATGGTACTACGAGAGCAATGGAACAGGTGGATACACCATAACATTCTATGGAACCAAGGTCAGCATGGATCTTGCCAAGTTCGGTTCAGATGGAACATACATCGACAAGACGCTCAAGGTAGTATTCGATTACAAGCCGAACAACAACGGCGGTTACACAGGAACGGTTTCATGGTATATTGACAACGAGCCATGTGATGAGAGCATAACACTTGCAGTTGTACAGGCTCTGTGCAATTAATAGATAATAAATGAATAAAGGGAGCCCCCAAAAGTAAAAATAACCTCCAAACTGATGTAGGAAAAACTACTTGGTTTGGAGGTTATATTATATTGAGAGCAGATGGATTTATTCATATACTCGAACAGAACAATATCAGTCGTTGCTGTTTACAAGTTCCTCTATCATGTTGACGATCATTCCTGTTGAGTCGGCCAGATTGCTGGCTTCCATCGCCTGGATATATTTGTCCTTGTTGTTGTATACCTCGTGTATAGCAGCGAACAGGGTGTCGGTATTCAGCTCTTCTTCCTGGATCACGTAGCTGTAGCCGCTCTTCTCAAATGACTGGGCATTCAGTATCTGGTCGCCACGGGAGGCAGCCTTTGAGAGTGGGATGAGGATGTTTGGCTTTCTGAGAGCGAGAAGCTCACATATAGCATTTGCGCCGGCTCTGGAGATTATGATATCGCAGAGCGCCAGCATGCTAGCCAGTTCCTTTTTCACATATTCATATTGAACGTATCCCTTCTTATCCTTAAGACTTTCATCGAGATTATCCTTACCGCAGAGGTGGATTACATTGAAGGTTTCAAGCAGTTTGTCGAGATTTTCCCTTATTGCATTGTTGATTATCACACTTCCTGAGCTTCCGCCCACGATGAGGAGGACTGGTTTGCTGTCAGTGAAACCGCAGTAATTGTATGCGAATGCTGAGTCGCCGCGGAAGAGTTCCTCTCTGATAGGAGTTCCTGTCACAACGGCCTTGCCATCCGGGAACAGATCCTTTGTCTCAGGGAAGTTGCAGCATACCTTTGTAGCCTTTGGAAGAGCCAGCTTGTTGGCAAGTCCGGGTGTCATATCCGATTCGTGGATAATAACAGGGATACCTGCCGAGTGCGCTGCAAATACAACAGGGACAGTGACAAAACCACCCTTGGAAAATACCACATCAGGTTTCAGTTCCTTCATGAGCTTCTTTGCCTCAGAGATGCCTTTGAGAACCTTGAAAGGATCAGAGAAATTCTTCATTGAGAAGTATCTTCTGAGCTTTCCTGAAGAGATTCCGTGATAAGGGATCCCCATATCTTCTATAAGCTTTTTCTCCATGCCATCATATGAACCGATATATTGAATATCATAACCATGCTTCTTAAGTTCAGGCATGAGGGCCATGTTTGGAGTGACATGTCCGGCGGTTCCTCCGCCTGTCAGTATAATTCTCTTCATAATGATTGTTAATCCTCCTGAATTTTATGCTGTAGCCAGATACTGCTTGAGAGCCTGAGCCAGCTGATCCGGACAGGATGTTGACTTGAATCCGCAGGTGGTACCCTCAAGTCTCTCGATCACATCTTCGGGCTTCATACCCTCGACAAGAGCACCTATACCCTTGAGGTTGCCGTTGCATCCTCCGGTAAATTTAACATTGTGAAGCTTTCCGTCTATCACATCAAAAGATATCTCAACAGAACAAGTTCCTTTAGTCTTATAAACCATAACAATACCTCTTTTCTTATTGTACTTTGCCAATCATTTTTATATTCGTGTATGCGCTGATTGTCTGAGATCCAACGCATTCTTCGCACTATATAATAACAGAAAAGAGCACAAAATCCAAACATTTGTCGAGCGAAAATAATTGTATACCCGGGAAAGCCGCTCATATAATACTACCATCCGGACCGGCCAAACGGATATGAGGGGGTTGACATGACAAAATAATTGAAATCAAAGAGGAGAGATTAGCTATGTTTGAAACTTTATTGAGTCAGAATGTATGTGTGTATGTGATAGTGATGTGTGGATTTATGGGAGTTGTCGGACGAATGATCATGGCTGGCTGCCTTGGACGACTGATAAAGGAGTCTGAGTTTATGGGAAGAACCAGAAAAAGGGCGTTGACTGAAATGCGGAAACGGTATGAGGATATAAGATCGCTGGATGTGGAGGTGCGGGACACTGCGGCATTTGTGGACAAGTACATAGATAGGCTGAAAATAGGACCGATATCGGTGCGTGCGTGGAATGCGTTCGTAAAAAATCTTGGGGTGATAGCTGCCGGGACAGGCATATTTGCGGCGATATATCAATATTATGTAGTAGGTGACGGCGGTGAGACGTTGAAACTGCTGGTGAGTGCGCTGGCTGTGGATATGGTATTGCTGCTGGCTTATAACCAGTGGAATCCGTCGTTGTATATAAAGGCGCTGCGAGACAGTGTGATGAATTATCTAGGCAACAGTCTGATGAACAGGCTTTGCAGGGAAGACAGAAGACAGGCGGCTGCTGCGGAAGTGGCTGGAGGTATGGTAAAAGATGAGGAAGGTGATGCAGGGGGTGTGCCGCGGGCCGTATGCAGTGACAGAGGAGTGAAGAACTGTAGCAAAAAGCACACAGATAACGTGCGTCGGAAACAAGAAATAAGATCTGATGAAGGTGGTACGGGCGGAGATGCCGGTGAGGATTATGACAGACTGCTTGACAAAATGATGCAGAAAATACTAGCGGATGGGTAGGTGAGTCAATAAATTCAGGATGGAAGCAGTAATAATTGAAGAGATTGAGTGAGCTGAAAAAAAGAATAATAGCAGTTGGAATATGTGCTGTCTGCATTGCCGGCATGTTGATGGGGTGTTCTATCTATGATAAGGCGGATCTGGATAAGATGACCGCGACTCCGGGTGATGCGGCCTGTGTGGACACTGGAGCAGAGAGGAAAGGTGATGCAAAAAGAGATCAGGCAGGATCAGATGATGATCAGAAGACTGATGATAAGGGGGATAACACGGAAAAAACGGGGGGAGATTTGGAGGATGTCACGAAACTAAGGGATTACAGCGCGGTCCCGACAAAGAAATATTCATGGTACATAGTCAGAGATAAGAATCATGGGATGAGTGGATGCGATAACAGTTTCCCGCTGGAACAGTATGACGCGTATTATGTAGACAGGGTTTGCGCGGAAAAAGGCGAAAAAGTGATGTATCTGACATTTGACTGCGGATATGAGAACGGATACACAGATCAGATGCTGGATATTCTGAAGAAGCATGATGCAAAAGGATGCTTCTTCGTGACGATGACTTATATAAGGGACAATCCGGATATAGTAAAGAGGATGAAGGAGGAGGGACATCAGGTGGGAAACCACACGGTGCATCATCCGTGCATGCCGGAGAAGAGTGTGGAGGAACAGAAAAGTGAGTTAAAGGAGTGCTCAGACTTTATGAGGAATGAGACCGGGTATGAAATGGATATGTATTTCAGACCGCCGAGCGGTGAGTACAGTGAGCAGGTTCTGCAGCTGGCTAAGGATATGGGGTACAAGACCATATTCTGGAGTATGGCTTACCTTGATTATGATGTGAACAATCAGCCAGGAGCGGATTATGTCATTGATCATTTTGCGAAATATCATCATCCGGGAGCCATTCCGCTCATACACAATGTGTCGTCGTCAAATGCGCAGGCACTTGATACGGTTCTCACAAACCTGGAGAAGGAGGGATATGAGTTCAGGTCTTTGAATGAGATGAAATTTGAATAGCAGTATCAGAAACAAAAGCTCTCTGCGCGGATCATGGCGGTCCGTACGGAGAGCTTTTGTGTATAAGCGTTTATGATTTTATTTTAATTGTTTTTACTCTAAATGACAGATTGGCAGTGCGATCTGTGTGATATAAGCATCTTTATTTGCTCCGTGGGTTGGAGGACCCTCCATAAATGAATTGCGAAAATAACCACAGGTAGCAAGATTGTTTTCTTTTGCATAGTCCAATAGTTTCTTCTGGACGGTGTCAAAATTTTCATATGGACCACGATAGTATATACAGATAGCTGCAGTCTGTGGAAGTTTTTTTATGTGTTCGTCATTGGTGTCAGGATCTGCTGCGACAGGTATGACATATCTTCCGGCTGATGTTGATTCGATAAAAACCTCTGTACACATTTTGCCAGTGGTGTCCAGCTGATATTTTTTTGTTGCCTCGATAAAGGTCTTGCGCAGATCTTCAGTTTTTCTGGCCAGATCAGAGTCTTTGAACTCCTGACAAAATGCAGTGAATGAAGGCAGAGTGATAAAACGGATCTCCGGTTCTGATGTCTGGGACTGACGCAGCTGAAGCTGGGCTATGCACAGATCCAGCTGAGAGCGGAGCGTGGTCATACGTTCAATGACATCCTCAAGTTTTTCGGTATTATTGAAATATTTGTTAATCTCAGACAGTGATAATCCAAGTCCCTGAAGAACTTTTATAATTCGTATATGTACGATGTTATCGGCAGAGTAGTAGCGGAAACCACTGCTCTCGTTTTTGTATGCGGGTGTCAGAAGCCCCAGGTCTTCGTAGTTTAACAGCATCCTTCTTGTCACTCCAAGCATTTTAGTGACTTCGCCAATTTGATACAGATCTTTATTTGCGTGATTCATATTGACCCCCTTAAAAATAGACAAAATAAATTGTTAATGTTGCATAAATATCGCAAAATTATTGTTGACTTGAACATTGATGTACGAATTATAATTATCATAAATTGTTAAAGGGAAAGAGTCAAGAATTAACAGGAGGTAGTGGTTGTAGAGAGAAAACATTAACAGACACACGAAAAAGAGGTTTTATTGAGAAAGAGAGGGAAGTGTATGAAAGAAAGAATTCTATGTAGAAAAGTTATGGCATGGCTCATGACAGCTTTCATGGTCATAACGTGTTTGATTTCGATAGGTGGTAAGAATACTGCCTACGCAGCGGCTATGGAGAATATCAAAGTAACAGACGTGGATATCAGCACAGATGGACATCTGAGAGGTCTCAAGTGGGGTTGGACGACCAGCGGTTATGCCAGTGCGAGCTGTAAGCTTGGCATTCAGTCTGAGAAGTTCTTGTCTGGAGATCTCACAAACTTTGGTGATTATGTGAGCACCCATAGGTACAATGGATGGGCGAGTGCCGAGTCACCTGAAGGCTGCGGGTTTAAAGGCTGGATAACAGAGAACTCGTTCTCAAGGAGTTCAGGTACATATGACAGAACGGATACCATTTCCGGAGAGGGAATAGATATGGGTACCACCGGTGTGTATTATCTGTATACGTGGACATATTACAATGGTTATGTATTCCCTGATATTTACATAGGAAGTATTGATCTGGATGCGGGCAAGATCGTGGACGCCAGCGGCAATGAAATAACATTCCAGATCGGTGGCTTTTCAGGCGGAGGCAATACAGATCCTTCGGAGGAAGAAGTTGTATTCATGAACAATGGATATCCATATGGCAAGAATATGACAAAGAGTTCGATCACTCTCGTTATGGACGTGACTGGGGAGGCTACAACATATCAGTGGCAGAGCGCAATCAGTAAGCGTGGACCATTTACAGATATTGAAGGTGCAAATGAGAGTACATATACGTTCACCCCGACTCATGGATACTGGTACAGATGCGTGGTGGACGGCACAGCCAGCAGAGCGGTAAAGGCAGTTTTTCCTTCCAGCGACGAGAGCAATAAGTGGACAAAGGCGAATGAATCTTGGTATATAAGCAATGGAGTTATGGCTTATATGGTCAATGGCAATGGGTTTGATATTGTTGGTTTGTATACCAAGGACGGAAAGAACTATATGCTTGGAACAAGCTATACGAAAACTTGGGCAATGTATAGCAGAAGTGATGCAGAACCTTCGAGTGAAACCGTATCATCATCATCACCATCAGTGGCAGATCTCACAGCTTTAAGATTGTCATTTGATCCGATGAACACACACGATCTGATCTTCGATGCGGAACTAAAGGAGGGGCAGCACTCATTTGCTATAGGAGCTGACGCGAATATAGGAAATGAAATTACAAGCTCTGACAGTGCAGATAAAGCGGTGCTTGCTGCTACTGTCAAGAACGGAGAATTACAGCAGATGGCGATGATGGGAGTCGCTAAAGCAGCGGACGCGACAGATGAGACTCCGTCATTTGTACTTGCACCGATAACACAGGCAAGTTATTACTGGATCGGCAATTACAGAGAAAGAAAGATTTTTGCATACAATACTGTTTCGTCAAGCTACATAAAGGAAACTGCTGAAATAAATGGCCAGAGCGTTGCATCCCTGGTTGAAGGGATAGATTCGGGATTGACAATGTCATGGACAAATGTTGAAGATGGCGGACATATAGGTTTCAAATTCAGCGTTGGAGCGGTGGCTGATGTAGGCGCTGTTACAGGACAGGTTGATTATATAACAGAAAAGCTGACAGATCTTGATGACGATACTTCATATATCATCACTGTCGATGGCGAGTCATATGACATTGTGAGTGATATGTACGGTGATATAGCTCTTGAGGGAACAGATGATAACGACGTAGCATATAGTTTGTTTGGTAAGAATATAAGTATCAGCAAGAAAGACAGTCAGGATACACCTGCTGATATAACTGTTGCAGCAAGACCGGAGGCACCATCTGCACCAAAGACTCTTGCAGACATACAGAATCCAACACCAGCCGATATGGAAAGTGCTGCAGACGGCGAAGGCGTTGAGATAGTAAGCGTGACTGGCGATTCTGTGACTGTAAGCCCGCTTGGCGGACAGCAGTATCAGTATTCGATGGATGAAGAGACATGGACAGTTCTCGATGATCTGAATGTGTCAGATAATTATGTTATCTCAGGACTTGAAGAGAATCAGAGGGTATATGTTCGCACAAGATACGTGGCTAATAAGACAAAACCAGCTTCATTGTGGTCAGATGCCAAGGTAGTCTCACGTGATCTGATCGCCGGAGTAACTGCGGAAGATACAACCTGCACTTATGATGGATTGATACATAGCCCATCTGTTACAATTGCAGATGGCCTGGATGGAGCTTCTATCAGTTATTCATTGGCAGCAGATAAGCCATACACACAGACGGTTCCAGAACTTAAAAATGCCGGAACATATAAGGTGTATTACCTTGTTACAGCAGATGAGTGTTCACCGGTATTTGGCGATGTGACTGTGACTATCGAAAAGAAAACGATCACAGCGGATAAGGTAATCGTTGATGAAAATGCATATATACAGGGAATCCAGTTCTCAGGATTGCTGGATGGAGATGAACTTGTATATGACGAGGATTATACTGTAGTACTGTGGGACGTTACACCAGGAATAGAGACGGTTGTAACTACATACAGATTTGGGCTTGCAACTACGGGTAGTGCAGCCAATTACATACTTCAGAACAAGTCATGGGATATGGTTCATCATCATGACTGGACGCATGAGGTAAAAGAAGGAAGCAGTAACAAGATAATTGCATACTGCAATGAAACTGAGAATCCGGCACACTGCGCATATCAGGGCAGAAACGAGGCGGTCAGCTGTACTGTGACAGCAGAAAGCAGAGCGTATGACGGCACAGAATATGCAGATGCAGTTGTTAATAACTGGATAACAGAGAAGACCGGAGAGGCAGCTGTTACATATTATGAGGGAACAGGTGATACCGATTATCCGGAAAATGAGAATGCGCCGGTAAATGCAGGTACTTATAAGTTTGTTGTGAAGATAGCTGATGTTACGGCTTATGCAGAATTTGAAATACAGAGACTTGATCAGAATGTTGAATTTGATGTATGCGATTACACATTTGGCGACAGTGTAGAGGCTCCAGAGGTTACAGGAGCACAAGAGGATCCTGTTATAGAGTATTACTACACAACAGAGAACAGCAACACGGATGGAACATTGTGGGAGAACTCCAGATCGGCAGATCCGGGCACATATTATATGTATGCCAAGGTTTGTGCTACAACCAATTACAATGAGTATGTAACACAGCCGGTTCAGTTCACAGTTGCAAAGAGAGAAACTCCGACAGACATAACAGCGGCTGATATTGTGAAGACATATGACGGCAAGGCTTATGGAATAACTGTTACAGGTGATATTCCTGAGGATGCAGTCGTAACTTATGGAACTTCTGAGGATGCCTGCGATAAGACTGTAAGTCCGAAGTACAGTCAGGCTTCAGATGAACCATACACTGTATATTATAAGGTTGCGGCAAGGGGATATGACACGATATCCGGACATGCAGCTATCACCATCAACAGAAGACCACTTGTTGTATCAGGAATAAAGGCTGCAAATAAGGTTTATGATGGAAAGGAAACAGCAAAGCTTGACTATTCAGGCGTTGTTCTGAATGGCAAGGTCAGCGCAGATGCGCTTACAGTTACAGCTACAGGAACATTCGACAGTGCAGATGCGGGAACAGGCAAAACTGTAAGCATCACAGATATACAGATCAGCGGAAAGACCGCTTCAAACTATGTACTTACAGAAGATGCCCAGCAGCAGACAGCAAAGGCAGATATCACTCCTGCGGGAACAACTCTTACTGTAGGAAAGGTTGGAGCTAAGACGTATGGAGGTGCACAGTTTGCCCTCAGTGTGAAGTGCAGTAGAAATGATAAGAAGACATTTACAAGCAGCAATACAAAGGTTGTCAAAGTGGATAGCACAGGCAAGGTTACTATAGTTGGTGCAGGCAAGGCTGTTGTGACGGTATCAGTTGCAGCAAATGAGAACTACAAGGCAGCAGCTGCAAAGGTTGCGATCACGGTAAATCCAAAAGCCATCAGAGTAACTGCGAATGACGCATCGAAGTATGAAGGCAAGAAGGATCCGAAGTTTACATTTACAGCGGAGGGACTTGTTGGCAAGGACAAGCTTACAGGAATTGTTTTCAAGAGAGCTGCCGGTGAGAAGTCCGGAACATACACGATCAAAGTGGGTCAGAAGAAGGGTGCAAATCCAAACTACAAGATAACATTTGCCATTGGTCGTCTGGTTATAAAGAAAGCGCCAAATGTTGAACTTAGCGGTACAGAGCTTTGTAAGAAGACCCTTCCATTCTTTGTTATGAGAGGAAAGGGAACAGGTACAAGAATAGATCTGACATGGGACAAGGTCAAAGGTGCAACAGGATATGATGTATATTGGTCATATTGTAATGGAAAGAACAACTTTAATAAGCTTGGTAATGTGACAAAATCTCTGAAATATGCGGATAAGAGTCTCAACAGCAAGCGTGAATACAAGTACTTTACAGTTGCATACAAGATGTCAGGTGGTAGAAAGGTATATCTTGGCAAGACAAACATAGTGCATGTTGCAATGCCTTATGCATCAAGGACAAATGCCCTGACAGTTACTGTAAATAAGACTTCAGTAAGCCTTGCTAAGGGTAAGACATTCAAGATCACCAAGAAGGTTAAGCTTGAGGATCCAAAGAAGAAGGCATTAAGACATTTCCTGAAGAATGAATTCTATATAACCTCCAATGCAAAGGTGGCAACTGTTTCATCAACAGGAGTCATCAAGGCAGTGGGCAAGGGCACATGTACGGTTTATGTAATGGCTGACAACGGTGTGTGTGCAAGGATCAAAGTGACAGTGAAGTAGTGCTTCAGACATGGTTATAATTGAAAACTCCTCCAAACCGGTTGTGGCTTTGGGGGAGTTTTTTGAGATTAATAGTTGATTATGGTATACCTATTTGCTAAAATTGAGTCAATGTGAAAAATTTAATACAAGTAAGGAGAGAAAACAAATGGCACAAACAGTAAGTTTCGATTTTAAGAATGCAAAAGCCATGGCTACAGACGCTGATATCGCAGCAATCAAGGATCAGGTTGTAGCTGCAAAGGCAACACTTGTAAACAAGACAGGTGAGGGAAATGATTTCCTTGGATGGATCGACCTTCCAGTAGACTATGACAAGGAAGAGTTTGCGAGAATCAAGAAGGCAGCAGCTAAGATCCAGGCAGATTCAGACGTGCTTGTAGTAATCGGTATCGGTGGTTCTTACCTGGGTGCAAGAGCAGCCATCGAAGCTTTAAGACACAGCTTTTATAACTCAGTTGACAAGTCAATCCGTAAGACTCCTGAGATTTATTATGCAGGATCCAACATAAGCAGTACATACATGGCTCATCTGCTTCAGGTGATCGGAGACAGAGATTTCTCTATCAACATCATCTCAAAGTCAGGTACAACAACAGAGCCAGGTATCGCATCAAGAATCTTCAAGAAGAAGCTTGTTGAGAAGTATGGCAAGGAGGGCGCAGCAAAGAGAATCTACGCCACAACGGACAAGGCAAAGGGAGCTCTCAAGACACTTGCAACAGAGGAGGGCTATGAGACATTTGTAGTTCCTGATGATGTAGGAGGAAGATTCTCAGTTCTCACAGCAGTTGGTCTTCTGCCAATAGCAGTAAGCGGTGCTGATATAGATAAGCTTATGGAAGGCGCAGCTTCAGCAAGAAAGGATTGTCTTGCACAGGACTTCGACGATTCAGATGCTATGAAGTACGCAGCAGTAAGAAATGTACTGTACAACAAGGGTAAGTCAATCGAGATCCTTGCTAACTTTGAGCCGGCACTCCACTATGTATCAGAGTGGTGGAAGCAGCTCTACGGCGAGAGTGAGGGTAAGGATGGCAAGGGACTCTTCCCAACAGCTACAGACTTTACAACAGACCTTCACTCACTTGGACAGTTCATCCAGCAGGGTTCACAGAACCACTTTGAGACAGTAATCAATGTTGTTAATCCAACATGTGAGATCGTTATGGAGGCTGAGGACTCAGATCTTGACGGACTTAACTATCTTGCAGGCAAGACAGTTGATTTCGCTAACAAGAGTGCGATGAACGGAACAATCCTTGCACATGCAGATGGCGGAATACCTATCATCCAGATCAACATTGATAAGATCGATGAGTTCACACTCGGAGAGCTGTTCTATACATTTGAGTTCGCATGTGGTGTAAGTGGTTACACACTTGGTGTAAACCCATTCAACCAGCCAGGTGTTGAGAGCTACAAGAAGAACATGTTCGCTCTCCTCGGTAAGCCAGGCAACGAGGAACTCGGCAAGGAGCTTCTTGCAAGAATCAACGGCTAATCCGATCCAATAAAAATACAAATAATGCAGGCGCATATGTCATTCCAGATTTCGCCATGGAATCCAGAAGGCATATACGCCTTTTATTTTGCCCGGTGATGTCCCGGGGACGGAGGGGACAGGTACCTCCGTCCCCTCCGTCCCTCTGGGGGGCAGGTACCTCCGTCCCCTCCGTCCCCGTTGTCGATGTATATTTCTTGTAATCGGTTTTGTACAATGTTATACTTATGAAGTGTGTAGGCTTATGTAAGTTGTGCTGTGGTTCATACCAGGAAGCACTATACACGTAAAGTGGAAATAGCGATACTTATATAGAGACGGAAGGATTAAAGGTCAGGACCGATGAATGAAAAAAAGGATATAAACGGAGTGTATAACCGATACAGACAGGTACCGGTATATCTTATAGGACTTTTCTGTCTGATGACAGTGCTGATGTATCTGGTTGGGGTAGGTGCCGGAATACTGGCGACTATATTTACATTGACGTATGGCACAATTGTTGTGTTTGTGTACCTCAGAATGAATCTGCTTGAGAGGGACAGGTACGTGGAATTTGCCATGGAACATGGAAAGATGCAGAAAGAACTCATAAAGGAGTTCCCCGTTCCGTATGCACTGCTGGATGAGTCCGGAAAGGTCGTATGGGTAAATGACGAATTTTCCGCAATCACAGAGAGCAGTAAGAGAAGATTGATGAAACTCAATATCGTTCAGGTATTTGAGGAGGTAAATGAGGAGAATCTGCCATATGAGGAGGATGTGACAGAGGGAGAGATAGCGTTTAATGGTAAAGAATACAGATATGAGATAAAACGAGTTCAAGTGAACAAATATG
The DNA here is from genome assembly GCA_900557435.1 of uncultured Coprococcus sp. Classification (GTDB taxonomy): domain Bacteria; phylum Bacillota; class Clostridia; order Lachnospirales; family Lachnospiraceae; genus Coprococcus. The sequence continues at coordinate 12,446 of USSH01000018.1, forward strand.
ACCCTGCCAGAGAGGAACAGGAATCCACGGAGGTATCAGCGCATTCGTCTGCACATTCTGAGGCACACACAGAAGATAACTCAGGAATAGGATCCAACTCGGGATCAGACGTAGAGTCCGGGATACAATTTGACAACATGGATGATAAGGCTGGCGGAAATCAGGAAAACAATGACAGCCATACCGGTGCACTTGTTTCACACGGTAAAAAACATGGAAAGACGGATACATTTCTGGCATTCTATATGTTTGATGTGACTACGGTCAATAAGCTCACTCAGGAGAATCATGATCAGAAGCTGGTTGCAGGTCTGATATATATTGATAACTACGATGAGATTTTTGAATCCCTCGAGGAGGTTCGACACTCGCTGTTGGTTGCCCTTGTGGACAGAAAGATTAATAAGTACATGGCAAATGTTGACGCCATAGTGAAGAGCCTTGAGAAGGACAAGTATATGTTTGTGATGCCACAGAAGTATCTTGATCAGCTGAAGGAGAACAAATTTGCCCTGCTCGATGAGGTTAAGGCTATCAATATAGGAAATGATCTTCCTCTTACACTCAGTATAAGCCTTGGAACTGACTACAAGAGCTTTATAGAGAATTTCGAGGCTGCGAGATCTGCCATGGAGCTTGCTCTTGGACGAGGCGGTGATCAGGCTGTCATCAAGTCGGCGGACAGAATAACATATTTTGGCGGAAAGAGTCAGGGAACGGAAAAATCCACACGAGTAAAGGCCAGAGTCAAAACTTTGGCATTCAAGGAATTGCTTGAGACCAAGGAACAGGTTATAATAATGGCTCACAAGAACCCTGATATGGATGCATTCGGTTCCGGAATAGGTATATACAAGATGGTTTCTGCCCTGGGCAAGAAAGCACATATAGTTGTGAATGAAGTGTCCTCAGCCATCAGTCCTATATATGGAAATTTCGCCTCCAGCAATGTTTACCCGGAGGATATGATCATCAACAATGATCAGGCTCTGGGGCTTGTGGACGATGATACAGTTGTGGTCGTGACGGATGTAAACAATCCTACCCTGACAGAATGCGAGGAGCTGCTGTCATATGCCAAGAGCATTGTCGTGTTCGATCACCATAGACAGACGAAAGATGTCATTGCAAATGCGACTCTGTCGTATATAGAGCCATTTGCCTCATCTGCATGCGAGATGATTGCTGAGATGCTTCAATACATGGATGAAAAGATAAAACTCAGACCTACAGAAGCAGATGCCATGTATGCAGGAATCCTTATAGATACTGACAACTTCCTGTCCAAGACCGGAGTGAGAACCTTTGAGGCTGCAGCATTCCTCAAGCGAAGCGGCGCTGACGTTATGCGAGTGAGAAAAATGTTCAGAACAGACATAGAGACCTACAGGCAGAAGGCTGAAGGCGTGAGCCATGCTGAGATGGTGCTTGGTGCATTTGCGATATCCATCATAACTCCGTCTGAGACAGGAACGGAGTCGCCACTGGTTCTCACTGCAAAGATTGCAAATGAGATGCTCAATATAGCAGGTGTCAGAGCATCATTTGTCATAGCTCAGGTCGGGGATGATGTAAAGATAAGTGCCAGAGCTATAGATGATGTGAATGTGCAGATCATCATGGAACGAATGGGTGGAGGCGGACATGCCAATATAGCTGCGGCTCAGTTTGCAAATGCAAATGCTGAGGATATAAAGGAGAAGCTTGTTGAGCTTTTAAATGAGATGTACACAGAGGGAGATATATAAAAAGATCCGCCGGGTGATTGAGGATAAGTTGTTCCGACAAATATTTGACAAATATTTGATTGAAAGTAAAAAATAAACAGATTTCATCGAAAGGAGACATACAGTTATGAAGGTTATATTATTACAGGATGTAAAGAGCCTTGGAAAGAAAGGTGCAATGGTTGAGGTCAGCGAGGGTTATGCAAGAAATTTCATAATTCCTAAGAAGCTTGGAGTTGAGGCAACTCCGAAGAATATAAACGATCAGAAGCTTAAGAAGGCTCACGATGAGAAGGTTGCAGCAGAGAATCTTGCGGAGGCAAAGGCGCTTGCTGCAGAGCTTGAGAAATCTTCAGTCACTGTCAAGATAAAAGTGGGCGAGGGTGGGAGATCATTTGGCTCGGTGTCCACAAAGGAGATATCAGATGCCATAAAGACACAGCTTGGCAAGGACATTGATAAGAAGAAAGTAGTTATGAAGGATCCGATAAAGGCTATAGGCAGTTTCACAGTGAAGATCAAGCTTCACCCAGAGGTGCAGGCAGAGCTCTCTGTAAAGGTAGAGGAGGCTTGATTGAATGGAAGATTCATATGCTAAAAAGAAGCTTCCGTATAATCTGAATGCAGAAAAGTCGGTTATAGGTTCGATGCTCATGGATAGAGATGCAATAGTTGACGCATCGGATATGCTGACAAAAGAAGACTTTTACTATGGACAGTATGGCATACTGTTCGAGAACATGGTAGAACTCTTCAAAGAGGGCAAGGCCGTAGATATTGTCACACTTAAGAATAAACTTGAGGAGAACAATGTCCCGGATGAGGTTATAAGCATAAGCGCCATTGCGGATATCATGGATGCAGTTCCAACATCGGTGAATGCGAAACATTATGCAGAGATAGTGGCGGATAAGTCGGTGCTTAGAAAGACCATAAAGCTGTGTGAGCAGGTTGAGAAAGATTGTTATCTTGATTCCGAGGGAGTTGACGTGCTTCTGGAGAGAGCGGAGAGCGGTGTATTTAACCTGATAAAAGAGAGAAATGGTTCCAATAGCTTTGTGCCTATAGACAGAGTGGTCATGAATGTTATAGATCAGATTGAGGCAGCATCGAGACAGAATTCCCGAGTCACCGGTATACCAACGGGATTCATAGATCTGGACAATATGCTGACGGGTCTTCACGGTTCAGAGTTTATTCTGGTTGCCGCGAGACCAGCCATGGGTAAGACGGCATTTGTGCTTAATATTGCGCATCACGTAGCTGTGAGAAAGAAGATACCAACGGTTATATTCAACCTTGAGATGAGTAAGGAACAGCTTGTAACCCGTATGATCGCAATGGATTCCTTGGTTGATTCCCAGAAGATCCAGACAGGACAGCTGGCGGAAGACGACTGGGATCAGGTGCTTGCAAGTTCCGAGAGTATTGCGGCTTCGCCTCTGTTTATAGAGGATACATCGGCACTTACTATCTCAGAACTCAGATCAAAATGTCGTAGGCTGAAGAGCAAGAATAATCTTGGGCTGATAATCATCGACTACTTGCAGTTGATGAGCACCACAGGAAAGGTTGAGTCCAGACAGCAGTTTGTCTCGGATATGTCGAGATCTCTCAAGATGCTTGCGAGGGAGCTGGATGTCCCTATCATAGCGTTGTCACAGCTTAATCGAGATGTCGACAGAAGACCGGATCACAAGCCTGTGCTTGCGGATCTGCGTGAGTCTGGTTCTATAGAGCAGGATGCGGATGTGGTAATGTTCATTTACAGGGATGATTACTACAATCCGGATACTGACAAGAAGGGTATCTCGGAAATCATCATAGCTAAGCAAAGAAAAGGCGCTACTGGATCGGTTGATCTTGTGTGGCTGCAGGAATATACGAAGTTTGCAAACAAAGAGCACTAATGTCATATTTATTTATAGAATTTATCAAGAATTAAAAGGAGATCAGTAATGGTAGTAGAACCAAGAGTAAAGGATTATATCTGTACGACAGCACATCCTACAGGCTGTGCCCAGAATGTAAAGAATCAGATCGAGTATGTTAAGTCAAAGGGTGAGACGAAGAGTGATAAGGCCCCAAAGAAGGTGCTGGTGATAGGCGCATCGACCGGTTATGGACTTGCATCACGTATTGCAGTGGCATTTGGATATGGAGCAGACACATTGGGTGTTATGTTCGAGAAGGAGTCCAATGGCCGCCGTACTGCTACAGCAGGATTCTACAACACTAGAGCATTTGAGAATGAGGCTCATGCAGCAGGACTTTATGCAAAGTCTATAAATGGAGATGCATTTTCAAAGGAGATAAAGGATCAGGTTATCGAGACGATCAAGGCTGAGAACATGGGAAATAACGGATGAATTTTGGGCAAAAGTTGAAACATATATTCCGAATGATTTACGTTGCCCCGGGGTAAATTATCGCCGAAAACCGGGAGGAGGGAGAAAATCTCGCTATGGAAACCGATTGTATTTTTCGGCTATCGTTTATGTTCTCCGCACGGGAATTATTTGGAATGCATTGCCGCGCAAGGAATTTGAAAATATCACATCACAAGCGGTACATAAAAAATTTATGCAATGGTCACGAGCTGGATTTTTTCAAAAGCTTTGGCACGCTGGTCTTATGGAGTATGACGAGATGGAAGGGATTGCATGGGAATGGCAGTCGGCGGATGGTTCTCATGGAAAAGCGCCATTGGCGCAAGAACTTGCCGGAGCAAATCCAACAGACCGGGGTAAGCAAGGAAGCAAAAAAAAATCTACTCGTAGACGCAGTTGGCATCCCGTTGTCGATCGTCGTAACCGGAGCCAACAGGCATGATGCAGCCGTTCTTGATGAATTACTCAAGGAGCGTATGAAGCCCTTGGATTTTGAGCATTATGAACACATTACTCAAAATGTTTGCTTGGATGCCGGATATGTCGGAAAAGCGGATGTTGCGTCAAGACATGGCATGGTGCCGCATATTCGACCTCGCGGAGAAGAAAAGAAGGCAATTGAACTGCATGGATTTCGTCCTAAACGATGGATTGTCGAGGTTGCACATTCGTGGTTCAACCGATTCAGAAAAATTCATGTCAGATACGAAAAAACC
>USSH01000019.1 GCA_900557435.1 uncultured Coprococcus sp.
TCCTCTATCATAAGCGGCCCTTGTGTTATTAAATAAGTCTTTGTGATCTGTAATTATCTACCATATGGCATCACAGTCAGATAACCATTTCATCTTTTCATTTGAGCCATGTATAGCTATTTCACAAATCCCAATTGTATAAATTATAACATTCTGTCGTTTTTTATGCATTACTTTTGTGCATTTTTTTACTCCTGCACGTTTCTCTTGATAAGACCGAGCATGATACCTGTGATTACTGATCCAACCAGCCATGAGATGATATATGGTAACCAGTTGCCTACAGTTGCGAATACGAAGATTCCGCCGTGAGGTGCCATCAGTGTACATTTGAACGCTGCTGACATTCCACCTGCAACTGCTGCGCCTACGAGTGTACATGGTATTACGTGGAGTGGATCTGCAGCTGCAAATGGTATTGCACCCTCTGTGATGAATCCACATGACATTACAATATTTGATACTGTCGAGTTTCTCTCTGCCTTTGTGAACTTCTTAGGGAAGAAGATACATGCAAGAGCAATTCCAAGTGGAGGTACCATACCACCTACCATAACTGATGCCATTGAGATATAGCACGCCTGAACTGCAGGATCTGTTATCGGTGTGCCTGCTGCTGTAAGTTCGGCAGCTGTAGAAAGTACTGTAACTCCATATACATATGCAGCCTTGTTGATAGGACCGCCCATGTCTATCGCCATCATACCGCCGAGGATGATTCCAAGTGGGATGAGAAGATTTTTATTTGCAAGGGCTGTCAGCATATCTGAAAGTCCTGTATTGATCAATCCAATAATCGGATTGAGTATAAATATCATAAGTACTGCAACTATAAACATACCAACAAGTGGGTATATAAGTGTTGGCTTGATTCCCTCCAGTGACTTAGGGAATTTGGAGCAGATCTTTCTAAGAAGAAGAACTACATATCCTGCAAGGAAACCTGCTGCGATACCGCCGAGGAAACCTGATACTGTATTTCCGCCGCCTTCTGCGACGAATCCAAACTTTGATATAAATGACTGGAAGCCGCCAAGATTATCTCCTGCCCATACATAACCGGACAAGGCTGCATTTCCGGAAGATGCCAGGATACCGCCGAGGAAACCAACCGCAAGTCCAGGTCTGTCTGCTATAGACTCTGCTATAAATCCTGCAAGCACCGGAACCATCACGCCCATCGCCAGGCCACCGGCATACTTGAAGAATGCTGAGAGCGGGGTCATGGAACCGAAGTTGGATCCACCTGTTGCACCATATCCGCAAAGTGTATCTATAAGGAATGCAAGAGCTGTGAGGATACCACCGCCGATTACGAATGGGAGCATGTGTGATACTCCGTTCATAAGATGCTTGTATATTCTGCTTCCCACACTGCCATTTGCACTGCTTGACTCTTTTCTGCCGCCCTCCTCGTGGTGAACAGGAACCTGACCATCCACGATCTTCTGTATGAGCTCCTCAGGCTTGTGTATTCCGTCTGCCACTCTTGTGAAAAGAACCGGCTTTCCATCAAATCTTGCTGTTTCAACACTCTTGTCAGCTGCAACTATGATACCATCACAGTTTGCGATTTCTTCATCAGTAAGTATATTTTTTGCTCCGCCTGAGCCATTTGTCTCAGCCTTTAAAGCATATCCCATCTTGGCACCGGCCTTCTCAAGTGCCTCGGCTGCCATATATGTGTGAGCTATTCCTGTAGGACACGCTGTAACCGCAAGTACTCTGAACCCTTTCTTCTCAGGAGCCTTCTCAACCGTCTTTTCCTCAGTCTTCTCTGCTGTCTCCTCTGGGAACTTTGCGTTCTCGTATTTGTCAACGACTGCAAGGAATGCATCCTTGTCTGCTGCCTTCAAGAGCTCTGCTCTGAAGTCCTCATCCATGAGAAGCATAGACAGTCTTGAAAGTACCTCAAGATGTACATCTGATCCGCTCTCCGGTGCTGCGATCATGAAGAACAGGTTTGATGGCTGTCCATCCAGTGAATCGTAATCAACTCCGTCAGGGACTGTCATAGCTGCAAGTCCAGGTCTCTTGACCGCCTTGTTCTTGGAGTGAGGGATCGCTATTCCTTCTCCTATAGCTGTTGAGCCCTCTTCCTCTCTCTTAAGTATTCCTTCTTTGTATGTTTTCTTGTCTGAGATGTTACCTGCTGCATCGTGCAGGTTTACAAGGTAGTCGATCGCTGCATCCTTTGAATCTACCTTTACACCCAGAGCAATGCTTTCCTTTGATAAAAGCTCTGTGATTCTCATAAGCGTAACCTCCTATTAAATAATCAACCGCATCCACATATACTGTCATGCGGCGTCTTCTCTCGTAAGTACTCCTTCTCATGTTGGAACACTTACAATTTACTATAACTGCTTATAGAGTTCTTCTACTTTGTCCGCTGTGGCGAGGCCTTCTGAAAATGCTGTGGCACTTCCTGTTGCTGTTCCTCTCTTCAGCGCCTCCATGTAATCGTGATCCTTCAGGTAGCTTGCTGTAAATCCTGCCACCATAGAATCACCTGCCCCTACTGAGTTCACAACCGTTCCCTTTGGAACTCCGATCTTGTGAACCTCTCCTGTCTCTGTTATGAGTATTGCTCCGTCTCCTGCCATGGATATGAGTACATTTCTTGCACCCATGACCTGAAGCTTCTTCGCATACTCAACAATCTCGTCATCGCTCTTTAAGACTACTCCAAACATCTCGCCAAGCTCATGGTTATTTGGCTTGATGAGGAATGGATGGAACTTCAATACATTGAGCAGAAGATCCTTCGTCGCATCAACCACGATATCGATGTTCCTGTTCATAAGCTTCTCCATGATCTGCTCGTATATGTCAGATGGAAGTGAAGCAGGGATGGTTCCCGCAAGTATCAGGCAATCTCCCGACTGGAGCTTGTCCAGCTTGTCAAACATCTGCTGAAGCTCATCTTTCTTAATGTCGGGTCCCTGTCCGTTGATCTCCGTCTCCTGTTCTGCCTTGATCTTGACGTTTATCCTGCTGAGACCATTCTTTAGCTGGATAAAATCTGTCTTAACTCCCATGGTCTTGACTCCGTCCTCAATCTCCTTACCGGTAAATCCAGCAACAAAACCGAGAGCTACGGAATCAACTCCTATGTTCTTAAGTACGGTTGAGACATTGATACCTTTGCCGCCATAGAATATGGCTTCTGACTTACTCCTGTTCACCATTCCAAGCTCAAGGCTGTCCATCTTGACAACATAATCGAGCGCCGGATTGAATGTCACCGTATAAATCATTATCTGAGTACCTCCTTTACGACTGTGGCGTCTATGTACTTATCATTTACAAGTCTGTCCGTGATAATACAGGCTTTTTCGATTGCCGCAAATGTCACCGCTGTAACCTTGTCAAACTTGCTGCTGTCGGCAAGGACTATGCTGGCATAAGATCTGTTCACCGCTTCCATCTTCACCATAGCCTCTTCCACATCGACCGTTGTGAATCCATAATCCATATGGATTCCATTTGTTCCAAGAAAGCACTTTGTGAAATTGAACTTTTTCATGGAATTGACCGCCTCGGCTCCGATGATAGCCTCTGTGATCGGCTTTACAAGTCCGCCTATCATATACGTTCTGAGGTTCTTCTTGAGAAGCCGCTTGGCGTGTGCTATTCCATTTGTGACAAATGTAGCATTTGTTTCGCCGATATAGTCGATCATGAGCTCCGTGCTGGTTCCCGCATCTATAAATATGAAATCTTCATCATTGATCATCGTTGCCGCATATTTTGCAATGGCACTTTTCTCTTCGACGTTGAGCTGTGCCTTGGCTGAAACCGGTGCCTCATTGGTGATATATTCATGCTCGATCGCCTTGGCACCACCATGGAATCTCTTGATCTTACCCATATCGTCCAGAGCTATCAAATCTCTTCTTATAGTAGATTCTGACGCTCCCGTGATCTCCGTGAACTCTGCAACTGTCATAGACTTTTTCTCTTTCAGTGCTTCTAAAATCGCTGTGTATCTGTCCTCTGTCATCATAATAATTGCCTCCTGTACAACTAGTACGTCTCCTGTATGTGTTAGTCTGTGTGTTTTCGTAGTAATTTCACTGAAATATATTTATATCCGTGATCTATAACTTCGTTTTCTTTAGGATATCATACCTTTTGACTGTTTTCAATTGTTTATGATTGTTTCAAGGTGATTTTTACTTGATTTCAGTCACTTTCAATCAATCTACATGCATAATATCATCGTAAATGAAGATTGTCAATCATATTTTTGAAGTTTTTTGAATATTTTTGATTGTTTTTGATTGTTTGTTATTTTCTACTCAAAGTGGGGACGGAGGGGACAGGTACCTCCGTCCCCACAGGCTCCCGGTCTTAAAAAACAAAAGACGTTGACCCCGTCGGTCAACGCCCTATACTTTTGAATTATTATTTTATTTATATTACTATGAAGCATCCGCAGGATTTACATGCACCATCACATGCTTTACCTTTGGAAAATTCTTCTCTATGCCCCCATGGACCTCTTCCGCTATCTCATGCGCATGTCTTAATGTATATGAACCGTTTACTCCTATCTCCACATCTACGTATATCTTGTTGCCAAATATCCTTGTGTGGAGAAGATCAACACTGAGAACTTCTTTCTGAGTGAGCACAAAATCCCTCATCTCTTTCTCTGTTTCATCATCGCAGGAATGGTCCACCATCTTATCCATGGCATCCTTGAAGATATCATATGCCGCCTTAGCTATGAATACAAAGATAACAATACTTGCAACGGAATCCATAATCGGGAATCCCATCATCGCACCACCGATACCGACAAGCGCGCCAACTGATGACAGCGCATCTGAGCGGTGATGCCATGCATCTGCCATAAGTGCGCTTGAATCTATCTTCTTCGCATAGTGTCTTGTGTACCAGTACATTATCTCCTTTGTAACAATGGATACAACAGCCGCAACCAGTGCCAGCATCCCCGGTTTCTGCAGGTTCTGGTAATCGCCACCGATTATGTCCTTAACCGCCTGTGAGCCGATCTTGATACCAGTATACAGCAGCACTATAGACAACACGATCGCTGCCACGCACTCAAGTCTCTCATGACCGTATGGATGTTCCTTGTCGGATTCCTTCGACGCTAGTTTTACTCCAATTATCACTATTATGGTGCTGAACACGTCTGATGCAGAATGTATCGCATCACTTATCATTGCATTTGAATGTGCAAATATTCCCGCAAATAATTTGAATACTGAAAGCAGTACGTTCTGTACTATCGTTATAAACGATACTTTATTTGCAACCTTTTTAAACTCATCCTCTGATACGGAAGATGCCGCCATCGTGTTTATTTTGTTTGCGCTTTCCATATAATCAGCCATCCTTTCTTAAATGAACACCAGTCTATTGATAGTCACCCCAGGTGAATGACTGGTGCTGCATGTCATGCTTTCACTGAAAACATGACACATCCACTACTCACGGACAGACGCACCAACCGCCTTACTGCGCGTCTGCGTGATCAATAAATTTCAGAAAGCTCTTATCACTAAATATATGTGGGAGATTTTATAGAATGTCTAAAAGAGTATAAAAAAACACCCACGACTCAGTATTAGTAACTACTGTCCCGTGGATGTAAAGATTCCACTGCCATGATGGCCCGACTCCTTGGCTTACACCAATGGTCTGCTCAGTTTGTACTGTAGATTTATATGCAGTGCAAAGAGTTAATTTAGGTTACCATCTATGGCAGTCTATGTCAATATTTTTTCAAAATCTTGATTGAATTAATACAGTTCTATTGATTTCAAAATGACGAGACAACCATTCATCGGCCGTCTCGTCTTCATGTTAATTCTTTGTATATTTTATTCTCACTGCAGATCCTTCTCAAAACTGAACTTAATATCCTTGAGATTGAGTCCATTTGACTTCACATACAGTCGGAGCACATTGAATCTGCCATAAAATTTGACCTCTTTCCTGATCACCACATCCTTGCCGTCAGTTCCGTTAAATGTAAAGTTACTCACAGGGAATCCGTTGAAAAACAGGGTGCATGGCAGCTGGGCAAGCTTTTCAAGAGTCGAGCTTCCCCTCAGGCTCACTGCATACTCTCCCGGATGTTCAACATCAAGGGCTATGACATAATTCGTGTCGGCGGTGCTGGCCTTCTCTGTCAAATCTATGATTATGTCTCTGTCGACATTAATGTATTCCACATCATCAATTGAAAAATCGTCCGCCTGCTTTGGACGGTTTATTATCTCTATATTTACAGGTTCTCCCACAAGACGCTTAAATGCATTCGTATCCATGGCAAAGTTACACACATTCTTTGCAATTCTCTGGAGCTCAGCTCTCAATATACGTCCGTCCTGAAGTGCTTCTATGACATTATCTCCACCCATATTCTTCGAGCCGTCCGGGCAGCACATATACATATCATTCTGTGCCTGTATCATAGTCGCAAAGTCATTTGCATCCGGCTCCATACCTCTGCGGTTGATGGATGCCCACCAATCTGTCATGACCACGCCTGTAAATCCCCACTCATTTCTGAGTATCGTGGTATTCAGATCATAACTTCCTGCGGTGTAGAGACCATTTACCAGACCATATGTTGTCATGACAGAATCGGCATATCCTGACTTGACAGCTATCTCAAATCCCTTCAGGTATATCTCCCTGAGTGCCCTCTGGGAGATGACCGAGTCCGTTGTATGGCGGTGATACTCCTGATTATTTCCGCAGAAATGCTTGATCGTTCCGGACACACCGCTGGACTTAAGTCCCTTTAACTGCGCTGTTGCCATAGCGCCTGTGAGATACGGATCCTCGGAGAAATACTCAAAGTTTCGTCCATTAAGCGGGTGACGGTGGATATTCATTCCCGGTCCTAGAAGAACCTCAACCTTATTTGCTGTCATCTCAAGTCCGAGAAGTGCGTAAAGCCTTGTATTCAGTTCCCGGTTGAATGAGCACCCGCACAGAGTGCCATTTGGAAGTGAGAATGCCTTCATACCTGAGTCGAGTCTCATTCCCGATGGTCCGTCATCACAGCACACCGCCGGAATCTTATGTGCGATCAAATTTGGCGATACCCCGGCAAATGCGGACGCTGTTCCCGCCGTCACAAGAGAACTTCCCATTCCCTCTCCGCGGACAAAGCATGCCAGATCCTCGTCACCAAACTGAGCAACGAACTCATCCATAGTGGCCTTGCCTTCCCTTACATCAAGAAGCGTAATCCCCTTGTCTCCGGTAACCGGTATCTCCTCCGGCAGCTCCTGCTCTCTCCTGTCATACATATCAACAGTGACACGAGGTGTATCCTCATACTCTATAAGCATCCTTCCGTTCTCATCACAGAATGGTTTCATGCGGTCAAACTTCTCATATGGTGCAAGTGCCTCCTGAAGTTTCTGAAGCTCCACTGTCTCAGCAAGCTCAAAGAACAGACACTCTGTTGTATTTCTTATGCTGTTTCCCACATGGATAGTGTAGTCTCCGGTTTCGAGCACATAGCAGTTTCTGTGGCCCGTGACTCCCGAATCATCAAATGATGCCATGCGGTCAAGCGGGATCTCAAACTTCAGCTCATCGCTGAGTCCTGGAACAAGCTCCTTTGTCTTTGCAAAATCAATGAGTACTCTGGATGGCTTGCCAAGCCTGCCCTGAGGCATCTCACCGTACACCTGGACAACCTCCTTGCCAAGTCTCTTTCCTGTATTTGTGACTTTGACGCAGATATTCGCCACGCCTTTTTCAAAATCCAGGCTTGCATGCTTTACGCCGATCTTAAAGTCTGTGTATGACAATCCGTATCCAAACGGATATCTGACCTTATCCTTTGCAAATGTCTCAAAGTAACGGTATCCCACATAGATATCCTCTGCGTAGAAGTTTCTCTCTTCGCCTCCGAAATTGTCATACGCAGGATAATCCTTGATATCGTAGGCTATCGTGTCTGTAAGTTTTCCTGAAGGACTGACATCTCCTACGAGGACATCAACCACTCCATATCCGCCGAGCATTCCGCCCTGCCATACATACATGCAGGCATCCGGAGAGATCGTGTCAAGAAATGACATATCTATAAGACCGCCGACATTCAAGAGAACGACCATCTTCTGGAAATTCTCTCTGACAAGTCTAAGCATATCAGTCTCTATATCAGTGAGCATAAATGCTCCTTTTTCAAGTGTATTGTCCTTGTCCTCACCAGCTGTTCTAGCGATTATCACTATGGCTGAATCCGACTCGCCGGCAGCTTCCTGCACGAGCTCATCTGTAACCGGCATCTCTGCCTGTGACCACGGCTCCTGTCCCCAGCCAAGCCCCAGCTCCACAGGATGTTCCTTATCCCATGCAGCGTAAGTCTCTGCCAGTTTCTGATTGACATTCACATCCTTGCACTCATTAAGTGCATCAAGGATTCCTACCACTTTGGCAACATTCACCATGCCGCCTGAACCGGTTCCACTCTTATAATAATGGTTCTGCATACGTCCAAATACAGAAACCGTCTCTCCCTGCTTAAGCGGCAGAGCTTTGTTGTCGTTCTTTAACAGAACCAGTCCCTCTGCAACCATCTCACGGGCTGTCTTCTCGTATACTGCCCAGTCAAGTACTCTATCTTCCATGTGCCTACCTCCCAATATATCTTTGCTCAATTCCATACGGTGATATTGTACATCATACAAGTAACCTTTGATATGGAAAACTTTTATTTTTTGCTGTGCAAAACGCAAGTGAGTCAGACAGTTTGCTCCCCATTCATACTCCCGGAAACGGAAGATATAGTTGTTTGTCACCTGCCACGCTTTATATAATCCTCATCAAGCTTTGTACTCCATTCCCTGCCATCGAGGGCGGCAGCCCCCGCCATCGGCTCGGATGAGCGCATCGCATGCACCGCATTGCCTACAGCTCCATACACATTCTCTGTTCCAGCCTCGTCGCACACATAATTCACCGCCCGCTCCGGTCTTATTCCAAAGCGTCCCGCCTCCATGACAGCATCGATATTTGCTCCGATGAAGATGAATTCCCAGCCATACTTTTTCTGCTGGCGCTTAACCATCTTCTGTATCACCTCATAGCTGTAATTCCGGCTGGCGTTCTCCATTCCGTCTGTGATTATCACAAACAACGTCTTCTCAGGCACATCCTCTTTTCTTGCATACTTGTGGATATTGCCGATATGGTGAATCGCACCTCCAAGCGCATCAAGCAGTGCTGTGCAGCCACCCACGTAATAGTCATTGTCCGTCATCTCTGGTACATTCTCAATAGGAATCCTGTCGTGCAGTACTCTGCTGAAGTCGTCAAAGAGCACAGTCGAAACGTACGCCTCTCCATCATCACCGCTATCTTTCTTCTGCTTTTCCATCATTGAATTGAATCCACCTATCGTGTCAGCCTCAAGTCCGTGCATTGAACCACTTCTGTCCAGAATAAATACTATCTCCGTAAGTCCTTTTTTCATAATCATCAACCTCACATTCTTTTATCTTAGTGTTTTTATGTGTCAGGAAATGCAAATGTGTAAACAATCTGCATGCACGTGCGTTTTAGAAATTAACCTTGGCATGTCCACTCTGCTTTCCCTTAATGTGAGTTAATAATAACCTGTATAACAAAACAAAAAGGTCACCCCGCAGGCGACCTTCTCATTTTACTTTGTTTTATTCTGACAGCGAGGCAAGTCCATAGTCGAACAGAACTATATTGATCTTTATGACGCTGTATTCTTTATGTACTATATGATACTCCACGATCTTGTCCGTCTGAGAGATCGGTGAGAGTGCGTATCCGGCAAGCCCCAGAAAATCAACAGTCTCATCAAGATTCAGGCGAAGCCCGACTGCCAGTGACAGAACTTTTTCCTTCGACGGCTTTATCCTGCCCTTCAGGAGCTTTGAGAAATACTGCTTGCTTATATTTGCCGCAGTGTAAACCTCTGAATTCTTAAGTCCCTTTTTGTTGATTAACTGCTGCAGATGTTTTTCAAAGCTGTCCGTATATATGCCCTTAAGCATGTCGTCCAAAGAACCATTTGAGGTGTTTTCATGTATTCCCGAACTCTTACCTGACTGTGCCAGTGTTCCATATTCCATAAACTGAGGTCTATGTTGACCGCAAAGATATTCTTCATCGAACCTTGCAGTGTCTTGGCATTCATCATACGATGACAAAGTGCGATATTCACTCAGATTTTTTTCAGCAACATATTCGTCATCTATGAAGCTCTTCACATCATCATACCATTTTCCTGATACATGATATGAATGATCATCAAACACCACAAGCGTGATGTCCATCTCATGCTCCTGCAGAAATGATGTAAATGCATCAATTGCGATCCGAATTCCAAGCTCTTTAGGAAAGCCGTAAGAGCCCGTAGCCATCAGTGGAAATGCAATCGACTTACATCTGTGTGCGTATGCCATAACTAATGCTTTGTCATAACACCTTCTGAGAAGCTCCGGCTCCTGATGTTTTCCATCCACCCAGGCCGGTCCGCTTGAATGAATGATGTATCTCGCCGGAAGATCAAATGCTTTCGTGATTCCAACCTCTCCAGCCGCCAAAGTTCCAACCTTTGCCCTTGCCTTCAGAAGCCTGTCACGCCCCGCAGCCGCATATATTGCAGAGTCCAAGCCAGCTCCCACGGCAACGCGCGGATTTGCCGTATTTACTATTGCATCTGCACGAACTTTTGTTATATCACTTCTAATAATCTTAAATGGCATTCGGCTGTCTCCCTGATTTGTTTGATATATTAAGAACGATAATCCCCATTGATCTTCACGTAATCATAGGTCAGGTCGCAGCCCCATGCCTTGGCTGTCACTTCGCCGATTCCGAGATCTATGTTGATGTGTATCTCATCTGAGCTCAATACCTTGGCTGCCTTCTCCTCTGAGAATGGCACTCCTGCGCCATTGCGGCATACAGGAACCACGCCAAATTCTGACTCAAGGTCAACTGCAACCTTATCTATATCGAAATCAGCCTCCGCATATCCGATGGCACAGAGTATACGTCCCCAGTTGGCGTCCTCGCCGAACATAGCACACTTTGTAAGTGGGGAGCGGATAACGCTCTTTGCAACTATGATGGCTGTGTCAAGATCAGGTGCTCCTGCAACTGTACACTCGATCATCTTGGTTGCGCCCTCGCCGTCTGATGCGAGCATCATGGTCATACACTCCATAACTATGTAGAGCGCCTTCTTGAACTTATCATAAGCTTCGTTCTCCGTGTCGATGAGTGTGTTGCCCGCAAGGCCATTTGCCATGACTGTCAGGGTATCATTTGTGGACTGGTCTCCGTCTACAGAGAGGCAGTTGTATGTCACCTTTACGATCTCTGAGAGTGCCTTCTGGATAAGCTCTGATGTGATGGCTATGTCTGATGTGATGAAGTTAAGCGTTGTAGCCATGTTTGGATGGATCATTCCGCTTCCCTTTGCCATACCGCCAAGGGTGCATGTCACACCGTCTATGTCAAACCGGACAGCAACCTGCTTGTCAACTGTGTCTGTGGTCATGATAGCATTTGCCGCCTTGTCGTTGCCGTCTGCTGAGAGACCGTCTGCAAGCTCTTTCATATGCTCCTCAAATGGCTCGATAGGGATGATCTGTCCGATGACACCTGTTGAAGCATTGATGACAAGGTTCACATCTATGCCCAGGGCATCCGCTGCAAGCTGTGATATCTTCTCAGCCTTCTCTATTCCATCTGCGTTGCATGTGTTGGCATTCTTGGAGTTTACGATGACCGCCTGCGCCTTGTTGCCGGACTTCTTCAGATGCTCCTTGGTAACTGTAACCGGTGCGCCCTTCACCTTGTTCTGAGTATACACGCCTGCTGCCACACATGGCACCTCTGAAAATACCATTCCGAGATCATTCTTGTTCTTATCAGGGTTCAGTCCACAGTTAAGTCCATTTGCTGTGAAACCCTTTGCAGCACACACGCCACCGTCTACATATGTATAACCATCATATATCTTCTTATTCATAGTAATCCAATCCCTTCTAAAATGTATTTTAACCAATCTTCATCAATTGGATGCGCACAAGTATATAGTACAATCTGTAATCGTTTTGACATTAACTGATGCATGACATACGAAGGCGCCGGCTCTCAATGAGCCTGCGAGCGCTAGTGCCGCTGCAGCCTGAGTTGAGCGGGAGCGCTCCTGCATGGTATGTCAAACACGATACAGACTATGTCAACTTAATGTGCACATCCAATTGATATATTCTATCTATTCACCCACGCAAGGAACTTGTCCAGTCTGCCCATGGTCTTTTCTTTTCCGATCACGTTCATGATAGTGAACAGATCAGGTGAGTTCTGCTTGCCTGTAATGGCAACTCTGACTATGGTACATACATCTGTAATGCTGCCCTTGTATCCGTCAGGATTCTGCTTGTACTCCTTTACATTTGGACAGTAGCCGATCTTCTCGCCCATGACCTTCATGCTTGAGAACCAGTCCTCTGAGTCAAGGAAGAGATCCTTCTTGTACTCCTCGATAACCTCTGTGATCATTTCTGGTGTGTACTTCTCGTCTATCTCATACTGGAGATCCAGCTCATCTTCTGGTGTGTACAGATAGCCAAACATCGCGCGCAGATCTGACCATTTGCCGACGTCCTTGCGGACCTTCTTGCCTGACATCTTCCACAGGTTGATAGTCTTCATGAAACCATCCTTGTCCTGTGTGCCAAATGTATATATGTTCTCGTCATGCTCCTTTGCCCACTCCATGATGAGGTCGTAGCACTCCTCGGCTGTGAGCTTTGAGATCATCTCCTTGCTGACATCGTTGAGCTTTACCATATCAAAAAGCGCACCGCTGACAGGCATCTTCTTGAGTGAGAGTGTGAAGTCGTCTATTGTCTTGTCCGCATGGGCAGCATGCCACTCCTCGTAGTTGGAATTTGCTATTGTCATAAGGTACTCAAGCACGCTGACTGATGGGAAGCCCTGCTCTGCATAGAAGCCAACAGCAGCCTCCGGATCCTTTCTCTTGCTGAGCTTTCTCTTTCTCTGGTGTTCGCCCTCCTCGTCCACAGTGACCTCAAGCTTCATGATAGGTGCGATATGCGCATACTTTGGAAGCGCAAATCCACACAGGTCAAAGAGCTGCTTGTGAAGTGGATATGATGCAAGCCACTCGTCACCTCTGATGACAAGATTTGTCCTCATGAAGTGATCGTCAACTGCATGTGCAAAATGGTATGTAGGTATTCCATCTGACTTCAGAAGTACTACATCCATGATATTCTCAGGCATCTCAATCTTGCCCCTGATCGGATCGCTGTAGATAACAGTCTTTCCTGCCTCTCCCGGACTCTTGAGTCTCACAACATAAGGCTCGCCCGCTGCAAGCTTCTCCTCTATCTGCTCGTATGTCAGATTTCTTCCAACCGCATACTCACCATAATATCCTATGTCAACTTTTGCAGCCTCCTGCTTTGCCCTGATCTCGTCAAGCTCCTCGGCTGTTGTAAAGTCAGGATATGCATATCCCTCCTGCATAAGCTTCTTGACACAAGTCTGATATATCTCTTTTCTCTCGCTCTGCTTATATGGACCATATATGGTCTCGCCGCCCTCAAATGGTCCCTCGTCAAATCCAAGGTCAAACTTCTTCAGCGAATTGATGATCTCATTTACACCGTCCTCAAGCTCTCTCTTCCTATCGGTATCCTCTATTCTGAGGTAGAACACGCCACCGCTCTGCTTTGCAAGCTTTCTTGAGATCATGGCAGCATACAGTCCGCCGATGTGCATGTATCCTGTAGGGCTTGGCGCAAATCTTGTCACCTTTGCTCCCTCTGGAAGATCTCTCTCCGGGAACCTCTTCTCTAGGTCATCCACTGTATCTGTTATATCCGCAAATATCAAATCCGCTAATTTGTTGTAATCCATCTCCTGTATCACCTTTCTTCCTAATTACTTCATGTTTTAAAATCTTCTAAATATCCCGCACCATCTGAACTGTACTGCGAAACAATATATATACTTCATTTGTACTATATCCTGTCTGATTATAATTTGTATTATGTTTTACGTCAATTCTATAAACCACAAGAACTATTGATCTCGTAATAACTTACTTAAATTTCACCAATCACGCCACAACCGATATCGTTTCTTATCTGCACCGCGTGCTGCGTTGTTTTTAAGTGTTGATCATACCTCAACTCTCGTCATCCCAGCGCGCTTATCTTCTTGATTTACACGTAAAATTCTCCACAACTATCTCATACACATTTACCGCTGCAAGCATCTGGTCTGAGTAGTTGTATTTCTTCTTTTCTATCTTGTCAAATGACCTCATATTATCAGTATTTCTTGTGAGCTGATGATTCATGAGGCAGTTAAGTGCCGCACACTTCTCCTCCGGATCTGTGAGCTTTCTGGCTGTGCCATTTCCCATGATACTGCTGTAGAGATAACCGAAGCTGCATGCATTTGGTCCCTCAACCAGATAATGATCCGTGTCCATCTCTATGGCAACCTTCGGATCTGCTGCCAAAGCATCCACCTTCCTGCCCTCGCCGGCAGAGTGAAAGTAAAGCTTCAGGACATCATCTTCGTAGGTATAACCGAAATTCAGCGGAACTATGTACATTCCCTCTTCATCATGCACCGCCATCCGGAACACCTTGCACGAATCAAGTACATCCACTATCTCTTCACGATCTGTTATCATCCTGTCACTTCTCCGCATCTCCCGCATACAATACCTCCCTCTTTCATCATACAGTCTTGTGCAATCCTCTTTTTCTCATCTGCTATCTTAATCTTAATTCACTCTTAGAGCAAAATATAATCTAATAAAATAGTATAAATGACGCCGGCATATTTTCAAGTTCTTTGGACTTTATATTATTCGGATTTTTACAATCTTTTTAATGCGCCATCCCACTCTTTTCTAATATCATCCATAAGCTTCATCATATATATCGACTCAGCCAGAGGCATCGACTTACTCTGTGTCCGTCCCTGTCTGATCATATCCAGACTCTCCATGATTTCGTATTCATAACCACTTATCTGTTCCGGCACATCCACATGTCTGATAAGCCTGTCCTCACAGTCGAACACATCTATCCCCTGCGGATTATTTATATTATTGACTATCATATATCCCTTCTCGCCATAGAAGATTCCTTTTCTATCCGACCTTCCATACATGCTGTGGGTCGTCACTGCCATCCTGCCATCTCCGTATTTGACAGTTATACTCTCCTGTCCGTCCACTCCTGTCTCATGCATCATGACAGACGATTCAATATCCGAGATCTCCTTACCCATATGCATGACAATGAAGTTCAGCCCATAAACTCCCACGTCTAAAAGGGCACCTCCTGCCAGCTCAGGTCTGATCAGACGCTCTATCTTTGATATCGGATAGGACAGGTTGCAGGTCATTGTCCTGATATCCCCTATCACACCTGATTCCAGAATTTCATTTATTATCTGTCTGGACGGCATATACCTCGTCCATATCGCCTCAGCCACATACACTTTCTTCTCCGCCGCCAGAGCTGCAATCTCCTCAGCCTGCGCAGCATCGTAGGTAAATGCTTTCTCGCAAAGTACATTTCTTCCATGTTCTATGCAGAGCTTCATATGCTCATAGTGATGTGAATGCGGCGTTGCAATGTATATAAGATCTATCGCGTCATCACTGACCAGTTCTTCATAACTTCCGTAAGCCTTATCTATATCAAATTTCCTGGCAAATGCATCCGCCTTTTCCAAAGTTCTTGAACCTACTGCATACAGCTTCACATCGGCCATGTTATTTATCGTATCCGCCATAACGCCGGCTATCTTGCCTGCGCCCAATATTCCTATGTTCACGTGCTGTCCTCCTGTTATTTCTATATGTTTTCAAGTGCTGTCGCTGCACATATCAATATTCCCAAGTATTCTCTTGTTGTTTTTGTCAAATTTTTACACTACACATCCGATTATAACACACAGCCCGAAAAAAAGAAGAAAAACTCCTGATGCCAGCGATAACTGACATCAGGAGTCCTCCCCTTTATCTTGAACACCATTACCTGTGTCCAA
The DNA here is from genome assembly GCA_900557435.1 of uncultured Coprococcus sp. Classification (GTDB taxonomy): domain Bacteria; phylum Bacillota; class Clostridia; order Lachnospirales; family Lachnospiraceae; genus Coprococcus. The sequence continues at coordinate 16,102 of USSH01000019.1, forward strand.
CCCACAATGTGTATATTATTTTGTTTTATGTTAAATACTGTATCAACACTTATTATAAGCTATTGCCATGACATATATCAAGACATTTGTTCCCGCTCTGTATTGTATGCATTCACAGCAGCTGGTTACTCCCTGTACATAAGGTAGCTGTACATATCTGCATAATCATGTCTCTCATTCTTGATGAAATCGATGGCTTCCCTTGGATGCTGATTCAGCATTCCGGTCAGCATGTATGGCACATCATAGCCCCATACTGCATCTCCCTTTGCCTTGAGCGGAACCATGTACTGCTCTATGAACTTCAAGATGTGATACAGGTTGTACTTTGGATTTCTGAGGAATCCAAGAAGAAGCTCAAGTGCACAATTTCCTGCGCCTCTGCCCATACAGCTTACAGTTCCATCGAGCATGCTCGCACCACTCCTCATTGCCTCAACTGTGTTGGCATAGGCAAGCTTTAAGTTGTCGTGTGCATGTATTCCTATCTTCTTGCCATACTTCTCTCCAACTGCGACATATTTCTCCGCGAGCTTCTTGATCTGCTCAGGGTACAGTGAACCGTAGCTGTCAACAATGTATATTCCATCTACATTGCTCTTGCCAAGCAGCTCGAGGGCAAGATCGATATCCGACTCCTGATCCTTTGAAACTGCCATGATGTTGCATGTCGTCTCGTATCCCTTTGCATGTGCATCCTCGATCATCTCGATGGCTGCTGGCATAGTGTTGATATATGTTGCAACTCTCACCAAATCAATGACACTGTCAGCTCTGTCGATGATGTCCTTCTTGTAGTCGCATCTTCCGACATCTGCCATAACTGAGATCTTCAGATCTGTATTGTTCTCTCCGACGATGGCTCTTATGTCCTCCTCGTTACAGAACTTCCATTTGCCGAATTTGTTCACATCAAACATTTCCTTGGAGGCCTTATAGCCGAATTCCATATAATCAACCCCCGCCT
>USSH01000020.1 GCA_900557435.1 uncultured Coprococcus sp.
CCTTTTGCAACAGCAGGCTGCGCGGGAAACCTTCATTGAGAATGTCTGATGCTTCAGGAGGACGTTGCCCTGTGAGCATCTTGAACATTGTGGCACCGAGGGCGTAGATGTCTATTGTCGGTTGGAACGTGCTGTCGTTATGTGTGGTCTGCTCTATAGGTGCATATCCAGGCGTGCCTGCACCTACAGAGGTGCTCGACTCAGGATTGCCTGTGGCGTCATATTGCTTGGACAGTCCGAAGTCAATGAGATGTGCATGTCCGTTCTTGTCAAGCATCACATTGCTTGGCTTGAGATCAAGATGCAGCATACGCTTAGAGTGCAGGTAGTGTAGCGCGTCACCGATCTCAGACGTAAGGCGCACGACCTCGCTCTCTGCCAACCGTCCTTTCTTTATGATGTAGCTGTCAAGCGACCCGCCGTCGATGTATTGCATGACATAATATGCGGTGTTGTTTTCGTCAAACACATCGCTTACCTGTACAATGCCTTCATGTCGCAACTTAGCCATGTTTTCAGCTTCGCGCCTAAACTTATAGCAATAGTTTGTGAACAATTCGCCTGTAGAGCCTTCAACCGCGTTGCTGCCTTCGTTGCGGTTGTTTATCTCGCTCATGAAAAACTCTTTTACTGCTACATTGATGTTGGCAGACATTTGTCCTAACTCACCTTCAACCGTCACACTGCACGACGCGAGATATGTTATGCCGAAAGTGCCATGACCGAGCACACGCTCAATGCGATACTTGCCGCCCTTGAGTGTTGTTCCTGGAAGAAGAGCCTTGTTTCTCATAAGTTCGATATTTTTTTATTTGTTGAATTGATAGTTTTTTCTATCTTCTCATGTGTTTTAACTCTGTGATTTTTTGTTGTCTTGTGCTCATTCCCTTTGCAACGGTGCATGGTCACAATATGTTTTTATAAACTCTTAAATCCCTTATAGCTAACGAACAATCCAGTGGCCAAGTACTTGTACCAAGAAGGTACTGATCCGTTGGTAGCCATCCAGATGCCTACACCCGCCACAATGACAACCAGAATCCAGAAGATCACGACACCGCATCCGTATAACCCTCACTGTTTATAACAGGCATTACCTTTCTGTAGACAGAGTCATCGCTCTCTGTAATCTCTGATTGCTTTCCCAGCATAACATCAAGGATTGATGGTGACGTCATATACTTGCCTACATCTTTACCATAGGAATCAATGACTACTTTATATTCTGTGTCAACTACAAGGATTCTCCCCGATAACGAATAAGCCATGGTTGCTATCTCTCCCATGGCTTTTCCAATATCACCATCCGCATTGCAGCTGTTGACTGCATACACTGCATAATCTGCGCACTCATCAACATGCTTGTCGAATTCTTGTCTGTTTCTTGAATCAACAGTCCTTATGACCGCTTCAAGACCCGCATACGATAACATAGCAATACTCACCGCAACCAAAAGCGAAATGATAACTCTCTGACTCAACTTAATTTTCAAACCAACTGTATCTTTATTTTTTTTCATATCATCCCTTGAAGAAATATCCTACTCCCCATTTTGTATGAATATATACAGGCTCACCAGGGTTTGCCTCTATCTTCTCCCTGAGTCTTCTAACATGAACATCAACGGTTCTGGCATCTCCCGGATATGAATCTCCCCATATAGTGCTGAGAAGCTCATTTCTTGAATATACTTTATTTGGATGTGCCATCAGAAGCTCAAGCAAGTCGAATTCCTTCGCTGTGAGATTCAATTCTTTGCCACCGACAAACACACGGCGGCTGTCGAGCTCAACCTTCATGCCATTTATCTCCATGACATTTGACTGTTTCACCGGTGCTGCCTTCTTGCCGCTTCTCCTGAGAATAGCTTTTATACGCGCCTTGACCTCAAGTATGTTGAATGGTTTTGTTATATAGTCATCTGCACCATATTCAAGCCCCATGATCTTGTCCATATCTTCGCCCTTTGCTGTAAGCATAATTATAGGTACATTCGAAAATTCCCGAACCATCTGACATACCTCTATGCCTGTATGCACAGGTATCATTATATCCAGAAGCACTATATCATAATCGTTATTCTTTATCTTTTCTACAGCCTCTCCGCCATCGTAAGCTGTATCAACTTCCATATCATCCTGTTCAAGGCTGAACTTCAAACCCTTAACTATCAATTTCTCATCATCTACAACAAGGACCTTTTTCATTGTAACTTCCTTTCTATTATTAAATCCTCTCTCCCGGATCTTCTAATCTACTGTTATATGAGACTCCAATTTTTCATATGTGCTGTCTCCTATGCCGCTGACGTTCTTCAGATCTTCCTTTGAAGAAAATTTTCCATGAGTCTCTCTATACTCAACTATCTGACCAGCCCTGGTTTCTCCGATTCCCGGAAGCTGTGTGAGTTCACTGACTCCAGCCTTATTGATATTTACAAGAGATGTATCATCCCCATAAATATCAGTTTCCAATGCAGCGTTCATATCCTGACTGTCGCCGGTCATGTCTTCCCCCTGAACCGGAAAATAAACCCTCTGTCCATCGGACACAGGCTCTGCCAGATTGATCATATTCATATCTGCATCCCCTGAGAATCCGCCTGCAGCCTCAAGGGCATCATTTATCCTCGCCCCAGGATCCAGCTCATACACATCCGGATTCTCGACTGCTCCGCACACATACACAATAATCTTATCTGCACTAGTGACCGATTCAGTCTTCTCCTCCGACGGCACGTTTTCAGATGCTGCGTTTTTCTCGTCTTTCACACTTTCTGACGGCTCAGACACCACTATGGTCTCACCGCCGCAGCCGCCTGCCAACATACATACAAAACATATCACTATAAAAAATATGTATCTTTTTAGCTTTTTATTAAAATTTGTTACTGTTATTTTCAATGTGCCGACACCTCCTGTGTCCGCACGGAATTACACAGTTTCATTGTATCTAATCATTTTATATTTTACAACAATATATTTCTATTATATTTCATTTTTGTTACTTTTTTCACAAAAGTCCCTTTTTATTCTATGTTCATTGATACTTTTTACAACAAGACAAATGTAACAAAATTTATATCCAGGATGCTTGGACAGTCCAATTGTATGTCATTCTTCATATTTAGATGCGTTATAATATCTTTATTATCAAAAGAAGCCAGACTGTGCGATGACCGGCACATTCTGGCTTCTTTTAATATTTAATCATATCGCCTGTCGGCGCAATGAACATGTGCTGTTTCTTGCTTTAAAACAATGGCTCTTTAAGAATAGCTGTTCCAATACCTTTCTGAGTGAAGAACTCAAGAAGCAGGCAGTGCTGGAGACGTCCATCAAGGATATGAACTCTTGAAACTCCATTCTCCATAGCCGAGATACAGTTGTTAAGCTTTGGCAGCATACCTCCGCCTACAACGCCCTTCTCAATGATCTCCTTTGCCTCATGTATATCCATCTCGGAGATGAGTGTTGACTTGTCTGTTGGATCTATGAATACACCTTCTATATCTGTCAGGAATACAAGCTTCTCCGCCTCAAGAGCCGTGGCAACTGCACATGCTGCGTCATCCGCATTGATGTTGTAATCCTCATAATTCTCATCCACGCCTATAGGTGCGATAACAGGAATGAAATCGTCCTCGATGAGAGATGTGAGCAGTGATGTATCAACCTTTGTTATCTCTCCCACATAACCTATATCCTTGCCACCAGGGAACTTCTTCTTGACGGTGAACATACCGCCATCCTTGCCGCTGATTCCGACTGCCTTAAGGCCGATCTTCTGCATGAGACTTACAAGGCTCTTGTTGACCTTTCCAAGAACCATCTCTGCGATCTCCATGGTCTCTGCATCTGTCACACGGAGACCATTGATAAATTCTGCCTCCTTGCCGACCTTCTCTACCCATTTGCTGATCTCCTTGCCGCCGCCGTGTACGATGACCGGCTTCATGCCGACAAGCTTCAGCATGGCAACGTCCTTTATGACATTGTACTTGAGGTTCTCATCAAGCATAGCGCTTCCGCCGTACTTTACAACCACTGTCTTGCCCTGGAATTTCTTGATATACGGCATAGCCTCTATCAGTGTCTGTGCCTTCTCAATTACCTGATCTACTGTGTAATCACCTATAACCATTTCTCTGTCCTTCTTTCTTCTATGTTTTATATCTTTTGTCTCCAAATATATCTTTTGTCTCTAAATGTTTTTTGTCCTCAAATATATCTTTTGGATTTCATGATTATTGATTTATTTATCGTTCTCGTTCAGCCTCATCCATATTATTGACTATAGTCAATATTCTATAAATTATATTCTATGATGTAGCTGTATATTTGCAATGTACTTTCATCACCACCACGCAACTTATTTTCTGTAATCCGCATTTATCTTGATATAATCATATGTGAGATCGCAGCCCCATGCTGTGGCAGTCTCATCACCCATATTCATATGTGCCTTGAGCTTTATCTGTTTCTCCGAGAGTATGTGACTGGCTTCTTTCTCATCATAATCCGTCGTCACTCCATGCTTTACGATCTCCAGATGTCCTGCCACACTGGATATCTCTATATCTACCCTATACGGATCAAACTTCACTCCGCTCTGCCCCATGGCGCAGACTATCCTGCCCCAGTTGGCATCAGCACCATACATGGCACACTTTACAAGATTCGAGGCGACTATCGCCTTTGCCAGATGCCTTGCCGTATCCTTATCAGGCATACCCGACACGTCCACCTGAAACATCTTGGTTGCGCCCTCGCCGTCTGATGCTATCGCTCTGACAAATGCTCTGTTGATATATCTTATAGCCTCGACAAAAGCCGGAAAATCGTCATCGGTCTCAAGTAGTTCCTCGTTGCCCGCCATACCATTTGCAAATATCATTACAGTGTCATTTGTAGACATGTCTCCATCCACAGACACCATATTGTATGTATCGACCACATCTGACTTCAGCACCTTGTCAAGCAACTCTGAGCTGATATTCAGATCTGTCGTGATGAAACTGAGTACGGTTCCGAGGTTTGGATTGATCATTCCGGATCCCTTGCACATGCCTCCGATGGTGACCTGCTGCCCTTTGATCTCTAAAGTTACGGCTATCTCTTTCTTATAGATATCCGTCGTCTTTATCGCCTCAGCCGCATCAACTCCGGCATCTATCGAGTATGAGAGTTCCGGCACCAGCATATCTATGCCTCTCTGTATGACATCCATAGGAAGTCGCATTCCTATGACTCCGGTGGAAGCCACCGCAACCATAGCCGAATCTATGCCAAGGCTCTTACCCACATGCGCCGCCATGGCCTCAGCATCATGGATTCCCTGCTCGCCGGTACAGGTATTTGCCACACCACTGTTTACCACCAGTGCCTGACACATTCCCACATTCTGGCAAAGCCGCCTGTCGTATATGACCGGTGCTGCCTGAACCATGTTCTGTGTAAATGCTCCTGCCACATGAGCCGGAACATCACTCACCAGAAGCGCCATGTCTTTTTTTAATTTATTTCTTCTTATTCCAACATGTAGTCCTGCTGCCCTAAAGCCCGCAGGGGCTGTCACGCCTCCCGGAATTATCTTCATCCTACCACCTTATTTCCAAGTGTATATTCAAGTATATCTTCTTGATCAGATATCTAAACAATTCTTGCATATTCATATATGAGCTACTATTCGTTTTTATGGGAATACAGGAGCCATACGAAGTCCTTCTGCCTCGTCAAATCCAAACATGATATTCATGTTCTGTACCGCCTGACCTGCAGCCCCCTTTACAAGATTGTCAAGTGCGCCCATGGCGATAACTCTGTTTGTTCTCTCATCTATCTTGAAGTTGACATCCACATAGTTGCTGCCCTCAACCCATCTGGTCTCAGGACATACATCCTTGTCGAGAACCCTGATAAATCTCTCATTTGCATAGTACTTATCGTATGCGGCTCTCACTGTATCGTAATCAACCTTCTCCTTGAGGTTGGCATATGCTGTCACAAGTATTCCTCTGTTCATAGGAACAAGGTGTGGCGTGAAGTTGATAACTATCGGACTGCCATTTGCATATCCAAGCTGCTCCTCTATCTCAGGCGTATGTCTGTGTGTCGTAACTCCATAAGCCTTTATGCTTTCATTGACCTCACAGTAGAGATTGGCGATCTTCGCGCCTCTTCCGGCACCTGATGTTCCAGACTTAGCGTCAACAATGATGGAGTTGGCGTCAACCAGGCCTTCCTTAACCAGTGGGTAGAGTGAAAGGATGGAGCATGTTGTATAGCATCCAGGATTTGCAAGAAGTCTGCACTTCTTTATATCCTCCCTGTTGATCTCACAGAGACCATACACAGCCTCATCAATAAACTGTGGGCTCTTGTGCTCTATCTTGTACCACTTCTCATAAGTAGCGACATCCTTTATTCTGAAATCCGCACTGAGATCTATGATCTTCACCTTTGACAGAATCTCCTCATTCACCAGTGATCCGCAAAGTCCCTGTGGTGTAGCTGTAAATATGACGTCTACTTTCGATGCAAGCTCCTCCATGTTGTCATCCATACACTTCGCATCCACAATCTGGAACATATTGCCGTATACCTGATAATATTTCTGATCGATAAAGCTTCTTGAACCGTACCATACGATCTCCGCTTCCTTATGTCCAAGAAGGATTCTTACTATCTCCTGTCCTGCGTATCCTGTTGATCCGATAATTCCTACCTTAATCATAACTGCCTCCATATATATGTAAAAATTTATATATCATTTTTCATTCTTCATTTTTTTCTATAAAACGACACGGATATACCATGTTAATGTACATTTCTATAAGAATATATATTTCCATTCCACGAATTGGTCTTAAGGCATATCCTGTTTGATTGTATACCCACTTAGTCAGCCTCGTCAACATACATCTAATCAGCATATATATTATAGGTAATGATAGACTTGATACCTGACAATCTAATTCTACCCGCTCAATCTCTGGATATTCCATTTACCCATCAGTCGATATGTTGGTCCTCATACAAAAACTTTTATAATTATACATTTTGATTGTATATTATGCAATGGTTTTTTTGAATATTTGTATATTCGTTAAAAATATACGGTTTATCAACGTTTTTGCTGTCATTTGGCTATGTGTCCATGCATAAATCACATGCATATTATACGTTGACTGAATGAATATTTTGAAAAATCACTTGCATAATATACATTTGCGTTGTATAGTTCATGTAGGCGAAAAATGGAATATATTATAAAGTAATTTTTCAAAACACTGTATTTATAGGAGGATTTATTAAAATGGCTAAAGAAAAAGTTGTACTGGCTTATTCAGGCGGTCTTGATACCACTGCCATCATCCCATGGTTAAAGGAGACATACGGATACGATGTTATCTGTGCATGTATAGATGTAGGTCAGGAGAGCGAGCTTGAGGGACTTGACGAGAGAGCAAAGTATTCAGGAGCTGAGAAGCTTTACATCATCGATGTTGTAGATGAGCTCTGCGATGAGTACATCATGCCAACAGTCCAGGCTGACGCTGTATACGAGAACAAGTATCTTCTCGGTACTTCATTTGCAAGACCTATCATTGCAAAGAAGCTTGTTGAGGTTGCACGTAAGGAAGGCGCTGTTGCCATCTGCCACGGAGCTACAGGTAAGGGTAACGACCAGCTTCGTTTTGAGCTTTCTATCAAGGCTCTTGCACCGGACATCAAAGTTATCGCTACATGGAGACAGCCTGAGTGGACTATGCAGTCACGTGAGGATGAGATCGCTTTCTGTAAGGCACACGGCATCGATCTTCCATTTGATGCAAAGCATTCTTACAGCCGTGACCGTAACATCTGGCACATCAGCCATGAGGGTCTTGAGCTTGAGAATCCTGCAAATGAGCCAAACTACGATGACCTTCTGGTTCTCTCAGTTACACCTGAGAAGGCACCAGATGAGCCTGAATACATTGACCTTGACTTTGAGAAGGGCTACCCTGTAGCACTCAACGGCAAGAAGATGAAGACTTCAGATATCATCCGTGAGCTGAACAAGCTCGGCGGAAAGCATGGTATCGGTATCATCGATATCGTTGAGAACCGTGTTGTCGGCATGAAGTCTCGTGGTGTATACGAGACACCTGGTGGAACTATCCTCACAGAGGCTCACAAGCAGCTTGAGGAGCTCACACTCGACCGTGATACCATGGAGTACAAGAAACTTGTCGGAACAAAGTTCGCAGCACTTGTATACGAGGGCAAGTGGTTCTGCACTCTCCGTGAGAGCCTTTCAGCATTCGTTGCCAAGACTGAGGAGCGTGTAACCGGTCATGTAAAGATGAAGCTCTACAAGGGCAACATCATCAAGGCTGGTACAACATCAGATTATACTCTGTACTCAGAGAGCCTTGCTTCATTCACAACCGGTGACCTCTACGATCACAAGGATGCTTCAGGTTTCATCAACCTGTTCGGCCTTTCAATGAAGGTTCGTGCTATGATGGATCAGAAGCGTGAGGAGAAGGACAACGCTAACAATAAATAATTTATAGATTCTTGACAAAAGAGGCGTGTTGGAATAGTATATAGAAAAGGAAATGGGTTTTTACCACATTTTACTGTTGTGGGTTGCTCGTTTCCTTTTTTATTGATAGAATATCATACAGATATTTCTTACCATTTTCTGCATGATTTACCAACAAACATCCTGAATATATATTATGCCGAACCAATACATCTTCTTCATATACTGGAAGTGCAAATCTTATATCATATCTGTACCAACCATACTTAGCATTTTTATTATGCTTTTCTTTTCTATTTTCCTCCCATTTAGGATTTGTCGCTATTTGTATAAGTTCTGGTATCGCTGTAGCCGAATTTGCCTTTGCTTTTGCAACAGCCCCCAATAAAGCTGTCCTGCTTTTAGACTCAGGAAATTCTTTTACAAATTCATTTCCAATATATATTTTTTCTGCATTCTCACTAATTTCATAAAAATCCCCAACATACCCTTTTAAATACCGGGCAACATCATCCCAGTCAATTTTACGTTTTCCCTTAAACCGTATATCATTTATTACTACAAGCTTTTTACCATCCTCATCTGTTATTATTTCTATATTTCTGTTTTTTATCATGCAATTACTCCTTACTATAGTTATGTATTGTAGCAATCATATAAACCTAAAATCGGAACTAAATTTGAACTAAATTTGAACTGAAAACATCCCGTAGCAACCCCCAAATATGGATAGAAACATAAGACTAATTTTTTGACTCTTTTTCTGTATCTGCATTATATCAATAATAACAAAGATGTAAACCCACTTATAACGAATTTACACTTTCTTAATGAATTTATACACATCGTATATCTCGACGATATTTGAATGTATATCTATAAAAAAAGATCCGGAGCCGAAGCTCCAGATCTCCCTAAATGCATATCATTTACAATATCGCTGCACCAACGTACATTATTCTAAATTACAGTCTATATATTCCATATATGACTTTTTCCCAACTTCTGATTCATTTTCCACATACCACTCTGCGCATTCTTTCAAGCCCTCTTCCAATGATATTGTCTCCGGGTATATTTTGTTCTGTTGCTGCACATCGAGATAATATTCATAATTGTGAAAACTGAAATAATTTCTCTGTTCTATATCCTCACTGACATTCACAAACGCAGGGATCTTATCAAAGCAGGCGTAACACATCGTCACCCAGTCTCTTATAGTGACCGGCTCGACATTTCCCACATTCATGAGATGAGTCTCCGGCTTTTTCTCTATTATTCTCTCCATCAGGATACAGAGATCCTTCACATGGAAGAACTGCAGCTTCATTCCACCATCTCCGGGCAGATAAAATGGCCTGTCCGCCCTGGCACAGTCGAATACAAAAGCCTCCCTGTATACATTGTTCATAGGTCCATAAATATATGGTGGTCTGAGTATGTAAGCATCACTCACTCTGTCAAGTAATGCATCCTCCGCAGCGATCTTATCCGTACCATATGACCCCCAGTATCTGTTGAGTGCCCGTTCTGAATCTTCACGGAATGGCTGATCTCCATACTCTGGATACACTGCACTTGAGCTGATCATGATATACTGACCAAATGAACCAAGGCTGTCACATAAGTCTGTGATATCTTCCACATTATATGCGGTTATGTCAGCTACAACATCAAAGTAGATGTTTTTGAGTTTGTCTCCCAGGTCGTGCCTGTCCGCTTCTATAAGCTTCACACCCGGAACCTGCGATCTTGAATTTCTGTTGACCACATACACCTCATAGCCTTTGTCCACAAAATACTGCGCCGCATACCGGCTTACAAATACCGTACCACCCGTTATTAGTATTTTCTTCATGGAGCTCCTCCTTTAAGTTGGGATTTTTTATTTACTCACCAAGCTCCAGCACCACACTCTCATTTCCAGCTAATTTCACTGAACTGAGGTCTGATACATCGATCTCATCAGAGCTTGAATAAAGTACATCTGTGACTGTTATGTCTCCGCACTCAGCAAGCGATACCGTCTGATCGCTCTCTGCAAAGTTGTGCACCACCAGCAGCTTCTGTCCATCCGTCTCACGGAAGTACGCTGTCACACTGTCGCTTGTGAGAGCTGCCGCTCTGTAGCTTCCTTTCATAAGGGCAGGATTGTCCTTTCTCAGTGCTATGAGTGTCTTATAATATGAATACATTGAATCCGGATCTTCCATCTGCTGGTCAAGTCCCTTTGTCTCTGCATTCTGATCGTCATTTTCCCACGACGTATTGTATGTACTGTCACTTCCCCAAAGGAAAGGCGTCCTTATCATCTCATCCGGCTTGCTGCCATACATTCCAAGCTCCTCTCCATAATATATATATGGATTGCCCGGAAGTGTCATATATACCGCCGCAATCTGTCTCGCCTTATCCAGGCTGTTCACTGACGATGCTATCCTGTCCTGATCGTGATTTGCTCCAAATACTCCATTCAGATAGTTGGCATCCACGCCGTCATATTTATTCTGTATATTCTCTATCGCAACGGAAAGCGAATCACCAAATCCCGGCATAGCCATGCCTTTCTGTACGCAGTTCAGTATCTTCTGCTGAATCGCAAAATCAAACTTCGTGTCAAATGGCTGGACGTAATTTTCCAGCACCTTGTCATCCTGCCATACCTCACCCACCAGGTATACATCAGGATTTATGCTCTCGCAGTAACCGGCAAATTCGTTCCACCAGGTAATATTTGCCGCTTCTGAATCTTCCTGCTGCTTGAACTCGTGCGCCCCATAGATGTGAACTGCGGCGTCCATACGGAAACCGTCAAGACCAAGCTCTAACCAGTGACCGGCGGCATCCTTCACAGCCTGTCTCACCCCTGGATTGTTGTAGTTCAGATCCGGCATATCCGCGCCAAACACACCATAATAATAGAAGTCTCCTTCCTGGTGCCACACCATATCTCCCCAGCTTGATTTGTCGAGAAGATGATTGCAGTCTTTCTTGTCGGTCTTGTACACCCACCTGTAATAATCTCTGTACTCGCTGTTCTCATCGGACTTTGCCGCCTGAAACCACGGATGATTGATACTGGTGTGATTGATGACCAGATCCATGATGACTTTCATGTCTCTGCTGTGTGCCTCGTCAAGCAATCTCTTAAGATCATCCTCCGTTCCGTAATCGGGATTCACCGTCATGTAATCCGTCACTGAATATCCATGGTAGGTATCGGATGCTGTGATCGGCATGAGCCATATCCCATCGATCCCGAGCTCCTGCAGATAGTCAAGTTTCTCCGTGACGCCATTCAGATCGCCTATACCATCACCGTCTGAATCGGCAAATGATCTGACAAATATCTCGTAATACACACCGCGATTACCCTCTTCGTCGGTCTTCTTACGAGTCTCTGCCGTAAATTCCGCCACGTCATACGAATCACTTGAGTATGTTCCCTCTACATAAGGCTCATTCCTGTCTTCCGCATCTTTTTTTGACTCCTGTCCATCTTCTTCTGATGCTCCGGCATCTGTCTGATCGTTTGTCTGACCATCCGCCAAAGTCTCTGCTTCCGACGACGCAGCATCGCCCGCTCCGTCATCTGCTTTGCCGCACCCTGTACCGAGTCCAAGTGTAAGGGCCAGCATAACCACTGCAAGTCTCTTCTGCAGTCTGAGTAAGTTGTTCTGTTTCAGCACTTTCTTTTTAAGCACTTTCTCGTTCCTCCTAAACATATAGTAGGTAGCAGCCAACTCCCCCGCACGCGGGGCCCCCTCTACTACATGTCAGAGGTGCGCATGAAAATTATGAGCTACGCTCATAAGCGCCCCTCTTCCCTCCAAAGAACATTATAACAGAACACACCTCTTAACTTCCAGTGAATTTTCTAAGCCATAGCCCTGCCGGCAGTCTTGTACCTGTCAACTATCACTCCAACAAGTATGAACAGAACGGCAAAGAGCACCTGAACTCCCATGCTCACAAATATTCCTGTCACCGAACTACCAGATGTGAAATTGTCGATGGCATCTGTTGCATTTGCGTACCAGTATGCCGGGAGAAAATGTGCTATCGCCATCACAGTGTCACTTAAGAACTCTCTTGGCACAAATATCCCGCAGAGGAATGCCATTCCAAGTGATATTACATTTGCACACATGGACAGTATCTGTTCACTCTGAGTAAGCTTGCTAACTAGAAATGCCAGCGAGAGTGCTACACAGGCATACACCAGCATATTGAGTATGAACATTCCGCCCCTTGCTGATGCAATATCATAATTTATGAGTACCCTTGACAGAGCTATGAATATTGCAGACAGCACCAGTCCCGTAAACATCATTCCCAAGACAAGTTCTCTGTTGAGTCTGAAGAATCTGTATGATGAGCACTCTATACGCGCTCTGAGTTTCTTCCTGTTATACACCTGAAGAACCGGTGCAACTCCAACTATCATCACACAGATCATAACCCAGCCGAGATAATTGTAGAAGTTATATAACATGGAATGTTCTGAAGACTTTCCGTCTGCCATATCGACCTCTGCCTTCTGCTCAAGCGCCTCCCTTGCTCTCATATCGGCACCATTCACATCCTCACCGGCTTTCTTGTACAGAGATACCATATTCATATAACTGTCAAGCCTTGTCTCAAACAGCATGGACGCCTGACTTCCAGGGATAGTCGTTATCTCAAGCAGACCATCCGCAGTATCATTTGCCCATGCATCGCCAAAGCCATCTGGTATCCTGATCACACAATCCACCGCCCTGTTGTAGAGAGCATCCTGAATACCTCGTTCGTCCATATCAACGCCATCTACAAGCTGCTGCGTATCACTCAGGTAAGCCATCAATTTTCTGCTCATCTCACTGCCATCCTCATCGCTCACCGCATATTTGATTGTTTTACCCTTATAAAGGTTCTGTGGATCTGTGTTTCCCACATTGATGAACACAATCATGACTCCACACAGGATTCCCACATACATGATCATCTGCCCAATATATTTTCTCAAAACCTTGAAAAAAGATTTAAACACTTGCATATCTGTTCCTCCTTACCATGAGAATCCCAACTGCTATGAGCACCACAGCCTCAATAGTCATTATGACGATATTCTCAGTGAAAACCTGGTGGTCACTATAAACATTCAGCGCATAGAATGAATCTGATATCAGAGCCGCCGGATTGAGTTTGTTTATGATAGGCGCGTGCTGCTGTATCTCATACTTTATCCCGTTCATACACAGATCAGAAAGGATGGACATCACCATGGATATTCCGATCACAATACCTATCTTGGTTCCCTCAGCAAGCTTTGATATAGCCCCAACTATGACTCCAATCGCCAGACCTATAAAGCAGCCCACAAACAGAGTAAGCAGGATCTCCCATACTCTGTCGCCAAAATCCACTCCTATGCAGGACATGTATATAAAGCTTATGACCTCGACCACAAAATGTATAAGCAGCAGTGCAGCAAACTCTGCCAAAACAAATGTCATTTTTCTCTGTGGGGACACATTTTTTCTCTTTCCCGTAGCGCTCACATTTGCCTGAAGATTGTTCATCATTTCTATAGATGAAAGCGATGCGAAAAGACAGCTCATGGCAAATATGGCATAGAAATAATTGTTATACACATTCTGGCTGCCCTCAGTACTGGCCTTCTCTGTATAATATGATCTCTGTTCTGAGAGTTTTTCCACAAGGTTCGACATATCATCCACGCCGGAAGTCCCAGACATATACTGTTGGAGTCCAATGCCATCAGAAGCCATATCCCCCTTAGGTTCGGTGCCCTCCTTATATATATCCTTAAGTGCATGCTCGTACTGCTTGTATTCAGAAAGCACTGTCTCAAGTATGCTCGCATTGACAGAACTCTCCGCAACCGTGAGCTTCACATCATCCGTATATATGATGCCCTCGACCTCTTCATCAGCCAGTGACTTCTCCGCATCGCTTTCGCTCATCCTTGTAACCGACAAAAGGGCATCATCGCCCTCCGACAGCGCATCCAGCATATAGTTAAGCCCATTTGCTGATTCATTCTCAGTGACCACTGCCACTTTTATATTCCTGAACATCTCGTCCTGTTCATATATGTTGCCAAATGCCATGTACATGAATGTGGCAAGCAATATTGGAAATACCAGTGTCCAGAAAATAGACACCTTGGCACGCATCAATATCTTTATCGTATATAGGAAATCCCGTATAAACATATTTCTCTCCTTTTAATCCCGGTTCATCTAAAATATACAAATATCAATTCTTTCAACAAATACATAATCAAAATTACATTCAGATCAGTCTCTAAGTTCCTTGCCTGTGATCTCAAGGAACACATCATTGAGTGTCGGGAGCTCCGTGACTACCCTGCCAAATGATATGTCATGCTCCTTGAAAAATTCCATGAGCCTCACCAGATTGTGTCTTCCGCCGGAATATCTAAGTGTCAGCATGCCTCCGTTATATTCGTCCTCATACACATGTGGCTGACTGCGAAGCTCTGACATCTGTTCGTCTGTAAGTCCAAGCACCTCAACCTTTATGGTCTCCGTGTTCTTGATCATCTTCTTGAGCTCATCCTTCGTTCCGACTGCAACAGATTTACCTTTGTCCATGATGACTATCCTGTCGCAAATCTGCTCGACCTCCTCCATATAATGAGAGGTGTAAACTATAGTTGCCCCCTCCTCATTCAGACGTTTTATCCCCTCAAGTATTCTGTTGCGGCTCTGCGGATCCACCGCCACCGTCGGTTCATCGAAAAATATAAGCTTTGGCTTATGCGCTATTCCGCAAGCTATGTTCAGTCTTCTGAGAAGTCCGCCTGAAAGTTTCTTAGGCAGAAACTTTCTGTAGTCCGCTATGTCCACAAAATCCATGGTCTCCTCAACGCATCTGCGTCTCTTCTCCTTATCCTTGATATAAAGACCACAGAAATAATCTATATTCTCATACACGGTGAGCTCATCAAAAACTGCCACATCCTGCATGACAACTCCAATCTCCCTCTTGATATCGTAGCTGTCTGGCTTCATCTCTTTTCCAAATACTTTTATGTCCCCCTTGTCAAATGTGAGCAGGGACAATATACAGTTTACCGTTGTTGTCTTGCCAGATCCATTCGGTCCGAGCAAGCCAAGTATCTCTCCTTCCTTAACCGTCAGGCTGAAATGATCCAGCGCCAGCAGATCCTTATATCGCTTTACCAGATTGGTAACCTCTATTGCATTTTCTGAATTACTCATATATATCCTCCTGTTTTGATATCCTGTTTTTTGACCCTCATTATCTTATGAGTGTCGTTCATAACATGATAGTCTGCACGCATCAGCATGCTACATTCTTTATTACATGCTCTCATTATATACACCCTTGATCTGTTTTCACAGTGAACAACGTCATCTTCACAATGTGACATTTGTCATGTTTATTTTTCCCTCATATTTATTTATAATAATTATTATACTAGGCTGCACACACTGCCTGGCACGACTATTCAGACAGCACGATATATACTACAGCATTTTCTACATTATGGAGAATAATTATGAAACACCTCATCAACAAAGGACTCCTGCTGGTCTCAGCATTTGTCATGATATATGCGCATAATACTGCCACGGACACCCGGCTCATCATCGCACTGCTCCTGTCGCTCATTGCCGGTGCGGTCTATCCGGCACTTGCGGGGATCTCCGCAGTGGACAGAGCCACCACGAAGGGCACCGAGAACCACAGCAGAATATATCCATACATATGCGAGGCACTGGTATGCGCGTATCTTGTATCCACATTCTGGCTGCACCCAGTTTATATGTTCGTGTCCATAGTCAGCTACGACATGTACAGATACAGACAACGGCTGTCACCAGTCATACTTGTCCTGTTATCCATATACATGTGCGTCAACTATCCTCTGATGTCAGTTCTCCCGCAGATATGCCTCATCGCATTCTCATTTGCTATGAGCGTGTACTGCTGCCGGATAAATCTGCTGAGGGCGGAGCTTCTTGCCATGAGAGACAATACTGCAGAACACGACATGCTGGTTGCACAGAACACACGCCAGTTGCTGGAAAATCAGGACAACATGGTGCTCACCGCCACCCTGTCAGAGCGAAACAGGATTGCCCGGGAGATTCATGACAATGTCGGTCATATGCTCACCAGATCCATACTTCAGACCGGTGCCATCAAAGTTATCAACAAAGATGAGCGTCTTGAGAAGCCCCTGGCACAGCTGCAATCTACGCTGGATACCGCCATGGACAGCATGAGAAAAAGTGTCCACGATCTACACGATGAATCCATAGACCTGCGCACTGCCCTAGATGATGTGATCAACAACGTCAGCGACATGGACATCTACATGGATTACGACATGTCAGATAAGCTTCCAAGAGAGATCAAATACTCATTCATCAACATAGTAAAGGAAGCTATTAACAATACGCTGAAGCACAGCAACGGCGACCATATGGATATCCGCGTGCGGGAACA
>USSH01000021.1 GCA_900557435.1 uncultured Coprococcus sp.
GAATCCTGGCGATGCGACGGCTGCAGAGAAGTTTAAGGAGGCCTCTGAGGCCTACGCGGTACTGTCTGATGCCGAGAAGAGGAAGATGTATGATCAGTTTGGAATGGCAGCATTCGATGGCTCCGGTGGAGCTGCCGGTGGTGATCCATTCGGAGGTGGAGGCTTCCACTTTGAGGGTGGAGACTTCGGTGATATGTTTGGCGATATATTTGGCTCGTTCTTTGGCGGTGGTGGCCGCTCACAGAGAGGCGGATTTGGCGGATTCAGTCAGGGAAGCTTCAATGCGCGGGGCAGAGATATGGAGGCAAGCGTCACGGTAGATTTTGATGATGCTGTATATGGCTGCGACAAGACTCTGTCGTTCAATGATGGTCGTGGAGGCAGTTCCCAGTTCACTGTACACATTCCGGCGGGGATAGACAACGGAGGTGTGATAAGACTGGCTGGCAAGGGATATCCCGGAACCGGCAAGGGGCAGCCCGGAGATATGCTGCTGAAGGTCAATGTAAGAGACAAGGCAGGTTATGAGAGAAAGGGTCTGGATATATACACCACGGCTCTAGTGTCATTTGACACGGCAGTTCTCGGTGGAGAGATATTGGTCCACACCATGTTCGGTGATGTGAAGTGCAAGATAGCACCGGGTACTCAGTCTGGAAGCAAGATAAGGCTTCGTGGCAAGGGTGTCCAGGCGAGGGGCGGCAATACCCATGGAGATCACTATGTTACCGTGAGAATTGCAGTTCCAAGGAATATTTCACCAGAGGCGAAGGATGCGCTTAAGAAGTTCACAGAGCTTGTGAACAAGGGCTGATAATATTATGTTCACATAGAAACCAGGGCGGAAAGCTCACTTTATGAGCGGTCTGCCCTGGTTTTCTCAGCTAAAGCGGTAGATTTTTGACTTTGCAGACAAAAATACATATAAAGATTACTTCAAACAATTGATTTCAGGAGGGAAAATGTTATTAGATAAAGATATACGAGAACCACTGTTTGAATTTCTGGAGGAACGGTACGGAAAGGTACGTATCCTTGAGGAAAAGACAGTGGGCAATTCCCGTGCGGATGTCGTGATGGTCATTCCGGATAAAGTGGTCGGTATAGAGATAAAAAGTGATGCGGATACATACACGCGGCTGGAGAGTCAGGTAGCAGACTATGATCTGTATTTTGACCAGAATATCGTGGTGGTGGGAAGTACACATGCAGGTCATGTGGCAGAGCATGTGCCGGACTACTGGGGAATCATATCTGTTGAAGAATATAATACAGGCAGCAAGTCAGATACAGGCGAAAATGCAGATGCGAATATGGGTGGCAAAGCAACTGGCGGAGGCACAACTGATCCATCTGATAAGGTGACGCATAAGATAGACTTCTATGTAGTGCGAGAGATGCAGCCCAATCCCAAAGCGGATATTCTGCGCACCATCCGAATACTTTGGAGACCGGAGCTTGCGCATATTCAGGAGACCTACAGCCTGCCTATGTATAAGGGCAAGAGCAAGGACTTCGTGAGAACCCTCATAGTGGACAGACTTCCAGCGGAGATCGTACATCATGAGATAAGTGAGACCCTGTTCGAGAGGGACTACGCGGCCATGATCAAGCAGATACAGGAATTCAGAAAGGCACAGGCGGCAAAGCGCGGCAAGACAGTTCGGAAGAAGAAAAAGAGATACAGAAGAAAGAAGAGAGATGCATAGAGGATGCCGGCAAAGCCGGGGATGCTATAAATATAAATAGAGGTGACAGCATGATAAGGAAGTATACATACGGAAAGCCATTTCAGACAGAATCAGTAGTGGTAGATATTGCAGCAGAAAAAGGACAGCCAGATCACGGCAATATAGACTTAACAGCCGGGTTTTCGTATACATTTGGTCTTGAGGACAGTGATATCGTATACGGTCTCGGCGAGGCGAACAGAGGAATCAACAAGAGAGGCTACAAGTACATAAGCAACAATGCAGACAATCCGCATCATCACGAGGATGTATACTCACTGTATGCATCACACAACTTTATTATAGTTTCAGGAGCGCAGACATTTGGTCTGTATTTTGACTATCCATCCACGATCACATTTGACGTGGGATATACGAAGTGCGATGAGCTGCACATCTTTTGCGACAGTGCAGATCTGGATCTCTATGTGATAACAGGTGACAGCCCATATGATATCACAAAGCAGTTCAGGAAGATGATCGGAAGAAGTTATATCCCGCCAAAGTTCGCATTTGGCTTTGGTCAGAGCAGATGGGGCTATAAGACGCCGGAGGACTTTGAGACAGTTGCAAAGAAATACAGAGAGAACCACATCCCGATCGATATGGTCTACATGGATATAGACTACATGGACAGTTACAAGGATTTCACCATAAATGACGACTTTGGCGATTTTTCAGAGTATGTGGAGAATCTGAAAAAGGATAATATCCGTCTGATACCGATCATCGATGCCGGTGTAAAGATAGAGGAAGGTTACGATGTGTATGAGGAGGGAGTGGCAAATAACTACTTCTGCAAGAGAGCAGATGGAAGTGATTTTGTTGCGGCGGTATGGCCGGGATATACGCATTTCCCCGATGTGCTGAACCCTGAGGCGAGACGATGGTTCGGTGCAAAGTACAAGATCCTGACGGATGCCGGCATAGAGGGGTTCTGGAATGACATGAATGAGCCGGCGATATTCTTCACCCCGGAGGGCGTGAGCGAGCTGAAGGAAGCGATGAAGGAATTTATTGAGAAGGACGAGACAGTGGACGATGTCTGGGGCATCTCGGGTATGGCAGCAGGCGTTGCAAATAACAAGAAGGATTACGCATCTATGTATCACAATGTGGATGGGGAGATGGTGCGTCACGACAAGGTCCACAACCTCTTCGGATATAACATGACAAGGGCAGCAGGCGAGGCGCTTCGCGAGATTTCACCTGATGAGAGAAGACTTCTGTTCTCGAGATCCTCATATATAGGAATGCACCGTTACGGCGGAGTCTGGATGGGCGACAACAAATCATGGTGGTCACACATTCTTCTCAACATCAAGATGCTTCCATCCATGAATATGTGCGGTTTCCTGTATACAGGAGCGGATCTCGGTGGATTTGGCTGTGATACTTCAAGGGACCTTCTTCTCAGATGGCTTGCACTCGGCGTGTTCACTCCGCTCATGCGTGACCATTCCTGTGAAGGCACAAGGAATCAGGAGTGCTATCAGTTTGAGCATATAGAGGACTTCAGGAATGTGATCGGTGTCCGTTATCGATTGCTTCCATATATATACAGTGAGTACATGAAAGCTGCCTTGACGGACGACATGATGTTCAAGCCGCTTGCATTTGAATATCCTGATGACAGGATCGCGGTACATGTTGAGGACCAGCTCATGCTTGGAAATGAGATCATGATCGCACCGGTTTACACGCAGAATGCCATCGGAAGATATGTGTATCTGCCAGAGGATATGCTGCTTGTAAGGTTTACGACAGATGGCTCAGTCGAGCAGACGGAGATGTCTGCAGGACATCATTTCGTGGAGGTTCCTTTGAATGAGGTTATTCTGTTCGTCAGAAGCGGCAAATGTATACCTGTCGTGGATGTGGCGGAGTGCGTAGCTGATATCGACAAGACTACAATGCAGCTGATCGGATATAAGAACAGTAGTTACGAGATTTATGATGATGACGGTTATACAAGAGAGTATGACCTGGAGAAGAACTGTGTCATCTTATATAAAAAATAAGAGGTGAAGAGTAACCCTTGATCGAATCCTCTGGTTAAAACTAGAATACAGCGGGTCAGAGATACTGCTAGAAAATATGGTATAAGGACAGAATGATGACACGACAATAAAGCGCATGGCAAAGGATAAGCTGGTAGAGCATGGTTAATATATAATATTACCTAATAGACATAGAAAATACAACACCAGAGAATATAACATTAGAGAATATATAAGGAAGAGAAGTCATGAAGAACGTAAAATTAATAGCATCCGACATGGATCATACACTGCTTATGGAGAATGGAAAACTCCCGGATGGTTTCTTTGATTACATTGACAGGCTGGATGAGAAGGGGATTCGTTTTGTTGTAGCCAGCGGAAGACCGATGTACACCCTGAGGGACATGTTCGGAGACAAGATGGATAAGATGGTGGTCATCGGGGATAACGGTGCGGCTATCTCCAACTGCGGCAAGATCATATACAAGAGTCTGATGGATGTGGAAGAGTACCAGAGTATGATACGCTTTGTGGAGGACGAGACGGATGGTGTTGCTGTACTGTGTGCTCTATCCGGAGCATATGTCCTGAAAAAATATGAGAAGTATGCGAAGTTTTTCAAAGCATTTCTCAGTAATCTTGAGTTTGTTGATGATATGAGAAGCCTTGACGTCGAGGCCAATAAGTTTACGATATTTGCTCCGGATAAGGATGCTGCCGTGAAGTACAAAGAGATCTATACGCCACGTTTTGGAGATAACTTCTCAGTCACTGTGGGCGGAAGAGAATGGATCGATATCATGAATAAAGGTATCAACAAGGGAATGGCCATGAGAAAGATCGGAGAACTTCTTGGTATTGATACCAGCGAGATGATGGCATTCGGCGACAACTTCAACGATGCGGAGATGCTGAAGACGGTATACTACAGCTATATCGTGGCAAATGCGCAGCCTGGCATGGAGAAGTTTGCAAGATTTTGCGCCCCATCCAATGAGGAACGGGGAGTGCTCCAGGTTATGGAGCAGGTGCTGGCAGCCAACTTGTAGGCGGAGTATATAAACAGTCATAAATAATGGATAGATATCAAAGGCTCAGTCTCTTATTAACAGGGGCTGGGTCTTTTAATATGATAATGTAAGCAGTGACCACTAAATCTTAATATTAAACGTAATAAGATTGTAAGATGTGGATGTTAGAATAAAATCATCAAATAGATCAGACAAAGAAATGACAGAAAATGAAAAAGAAATGAAAAGGAAGAGGTATCATGAATATATTATCAACCCACAATCTTACAAAGACATACGGAACAGGAGACAATGTCGTGCATGCGCTTACAGATGTGTCACTTGATATTGAAGAGGGAAAATTTGTATCTATCATAGGTAGTTCGGGAAGCGGAAAGTCAACACTTCTAAATCTCTTAGGAGGTCTCGACAGGCCAACATCAGGAGATGTTATACTGGACGGCAAAGCTATTTTTGAAATGGACGATGAGGCACTTACGATATTCAGAAGACGAAAGATAGGATTTGTCTTCCAGAATTACAATCTGGTGCCGATATTAAATGTGTACGAGAATATAGTGCTTCCGATCGAGCTGGATGGAACAAAGATAGACACTGCGTATGTAGATAAAATTATGGATGTGCTCGGGTTATCGGAAAAGAAATTTTCCATGCCTAACCAGCTGTCAGGAGGCCAGCAGCAGAGGGTTGCGATAGCCAGAGCGCTGGCAGCAAAACCTTCTATAATATTGGCTGATGAACCGACAGGCAATCTGGACAGCAAGACCAGCATGGATGTCATTGCACTGTTAAAGCTGACTGGTAAAGAGTTTGCACAGACGATAGTGATGATCACTCATAATGAAGAGATCGCAACCATGGCAGACCAGATGATACGGATCGAAGATGGCAGGATCTTCTCAGCAGGAGTACCAGATGGGGCAAATGGGGGTGAGAAGGATGCTTAGAAACAATAACCAGGCGGCGGTGAGCAGGATATATCATCGAATGTTGAAGCAGAATAAAGTGCGAAATGTAATTGTTATTCTGGCGATCGTTCTCACAACATTTATGTTCACGGCTGTATTTACATTGGGATTTTCCATAGCTAAAAATCTTAATCAGATGCAGCTCAGACTTCAGGGAACAAGATCTTCTATATATATGGAGCATCCATCTGAAGGTCAGATAAATGATATAAAGTCCTGTCCGTCACTTCTTGCGGCGGGAATTCAGATCGATGCACAGACGGTAAGCACGGAATCAGGCAAGTACAGTTATCTGCTTCAGTATGATGATGATACGGAATTTAATGAGAATCTGAAACCTGCCATAACCGATGTAAATGGCAGTTATCCGAAGGACGAGAATGAGATAATGCTCACAAAGCAGATACTTGGCAATATGGGTATCACGTCGCCAAAGGTTGGTCAGAACGTTACTTTGGTGATGGATGGTGAGAAGAAAAATTTTGTGCTCTCAGGCTGGTACACAGGATTTGCCAAGAGCAGCGTATGCCTGGTGTCAAAGAAATATGTGGATTCCCAGGGAATAGATATGCAGAAAGATGGACGTGTCAGTATCTCCGCAAAGGAGGGCAAGGGTGATAAACTCCAAGATGAACTTGAGAAGAATGTTACTTTGAGACAGGACCAGAAGTTTGACGTGAAATATGATGTTCAGTCTGAAAATGGTTCAAACCGTGTTTTTATAGCTATAAGTATAGGTATTATAGCTCTTATGATACTCCTTAGTGGATATCTTCTTATATATAATGTAATGTATATATCTGTTACAAAGGATATAAGATTCTATGGAATGTTGAAGACCATCGGAGCCACGATGTCCCAGATACAGAAGATAGTGAAAAAACAGGCACTATATCTGGCTTGTGTAGGAATTCCGATAGGGGTACTCCTTGGAACGGCGGTGTCATTTGGCGTTGTTCCTCTTGCTATGAACATGCTGTCGATAGACAGGAAATCTGCACTTTCATCGGCGGTCAGTTTCAATCCGGGAATATATGTATTCTCCGTGGTATTTGCATTTGCAACTGTATTTATAAGTGCAAGGAAACCGGCAAAATATGCCGGGAAGATATCTGCAATCGATGCTATGAAATATGCTGGAAATATATCGGGAACAAGATATAAGTCCACTGGTGGAGGAAGACCCCGGAAGATGGCATGGAGGAATGTGTTTCGTGAAAAGAAGAGAAGTATACTTGTGTTCGCATCGATATTCATGGGTTCAGTTACATTTCTGTGTGTGAATACATTTATATCATGCATGGATGCGGACAGTTATATAGAGCACTATATTCACAATGATTATGTGCTATATGGCGACGGAGAATCAGATAACTCTAAGCTTCAGGCGACCATGGCAGACATCGCGGATCAGATGCGAAACATTCCGGGTATGGGTACTGTAGAGGCGAACAGAAGTGCAAAGGTAAGACTGCCATTTGACGCTGAACTTTATGCACCGTTTATTGAGACCGAGGATGACCCGGAATCTCTTGCGACATTTTATGAGACAACGACCAACAGTGAGGCACAGTATGGGGCACCGTTGATATCTGTCAATTCAGATATGATAAAGCTCTACAACAAAACTGCCAGACAGAAGATTGATATAGATGCATTCGAAAAAGGAGAGGTGTGTCTGATAGGTTATGTAGATTCCATATCAGCGTCGGAGCGGATGACGGATAAAACTCTGACACTTTTAAATGACCAGACGGGCAGGAAGAGACAGATCTCAGTCGGTGCAGCCATGATGAGAACAGAGCAGTCAGCAATCACCGCCGGATATTACTGGACACTTGGTGGAGCTCCGGAGGCGATATTTGTGAGTGATGCGGTGATGGATGATCTGTTCCCGGATGCGGAGATCTCATGCATCATTGCGGATGCGGAGAAAGGAAAAGAATCAGAAGTGACACCATATGTACAGCGCATTGTAAAGGAAAATCCAGTCATAGCCGGGAGTGATATCAAGTCGGTGGAGGGCTCGGAATTCAAGAAGTCTATGCTGTCGCTTGAGGTGATAGGCGGTGGAATGTCGATCATATTGATACTTATCGGAGTTGTGAATTATATCAATGTCATGATCACAGGTGTATATACGAGAAAACTGGAACTGGCAGTGCTTGAGAGCGTTGGAATGACAAAGAGGCAGATACGTAATATGCTTATGTACGAGGGCATGTTTTATGGTATTATAACAACAGTACTTATTGTGACGCTTGGAAGCCTTATGATGTATGGAGCTGGCCGGCTAAGTGTGAATATAGCCGATTATGCAGTATTTCATTATCCGTATGCTCTTGTTGCCGGAGTCGTTGTTGTG
The DNA here is from genome assembly GCA_900557435.1 of uncultured Coprococcus sp. GTDB lineage: Bacteria > Bacillota > Clostridia > Lachnospirales > Lachnospiraceae > Coprococcus. The sequence continues at coordinate 8,098 of USSH01000021.1, forward strand.
CTGTTTGCTATATGCATTGTGGTTCCGGCGATGGTGTTCAGACTTGTGACAAAAGATACGGTGACAAGCCGGCTGAGAGAAGCATCATAGATATTTGGCAGACCGGGAATCATGAAAATGATATGGAATCAGCATGTAATTTGGCAGACCGGGAATCATGAAAATGATATGGAATCAATATGTAATTGATAGGAGAAAGTATGAAACGTATTTTGGTCGTGGAGGATGATGTGATCATATGTGGAGGTGTAAAGCTATTCCTTGAAAAGAGGGGATACGAAGTTGAAACTGCGTACTCATGCAAGGAGGCGGATGGCTGTCTGGAACATGGTTTCGATCTGATATTGCTTGACAGAAACCTTCCCGATGGAAGGGGTCTTGACTATTGCAGAGAACTGAGAAAAAGTACACAGGTCCCGATCATCTTCCTCACGGCAAGAGATACGGAGGCTGATATGATAGAGGGGTTCCGGGCCGGCTGCGATGACTATATAGCGAAGCCGTTTTCCGTGGAACTTCTGTATCAGCGGATAGAGGCAGTCCTTCGAAGAAGTGAAAATGCACCGGATGGAGTAAAGCGCGAACGTTTTCGTTATGGGGATATGAGTGTTGACTTTGAGCGGATGCAGGTGTACATATCGGATGAACCTGTAAAGCTGTCCGTTACGGAATACAGGATACTCGAACTGCTGATAAAAAATAAGGGGCGCGTTCTCACAAGGGATATGATCATACAGAAGATTTGGGATGACAATGAAAATTATGTGGATGAGAATACGCTGAATGTGCATATCAGAAGACTGCGTCAGAAGATAGAAAAGGATGCCGGCAATCCGGAGTACGTGATCACGGTGTTTGGAATTGGATATACATTCGGAGAGACATAGGCAGGGGTAGATAACAGAGATAATATGGATAAATATATTGAAAACTATGGTAAATATACGAAGAGAGTGAGGATGCTGTATGTATGCTCACTTCTTTTGTTTGTGTTTTTAGCAGTATTCGAGTATGTATGTTCAGGGAAAATACTTGCGGCCATAGGAGCGCTGGTATGTGGTGTAGTTATGTTTGTTGTCATAAGGTTGCTGCAGAAGGCAGATGATGACTTTATTTCGGAGGTCGTGGCAGCTATGTCGGATCTTCTGGACAATCTCTCTGAGCTGAAACGGCAGCAGGTATTTCCGGAAGATGATGACTCACTGGTATCAAGGCTGCAGAGCAAGGTTGACAAGATAATCGATGCGCTGAAGCTTCAGAATTCCAGAGAGAGGCTGGAGCATGAGAATATTAAGGGACTGGTATCGGATATTTCCCATCAACTGAAGACTCCAATATCGAACCTGAGGATGTACACGGATTTCCTGAAAAATCCGGATATAAGTGATGATGAGCGTACTCAGTACTTGCAAGTCCTTGAACTGGCGGTGGATCGCTTGTCATTTCTCTCGGAGAGTATGATAAAGGTATCCAGACTGGAAAGCGGACTTATCAATCTCGATGTGAAAAGCCAGAGTATAAATGACACTGTGCTGCAGGCAGTGAAAGATGTATATGTGAGTGCGAAAGATGCCGGTATAACTATCAGATATGATGAACAGGTAAAATGTGATATACAGCATGACAGAAGATGGACTGCGGAAGCGTGTTTCAATCTTTTGGATAATGCGATAAAATACGGAAAAACTGGAAGTGAGATAGTCCTGTCGGTCAGAAAACTAGGGCTCACGGTTGAGGTCAGTGTGACAGATGAGAATGAACCAATAGGAGAGGATGAGCGTACACATATATTTGAGAGGTTTTACCGTGGCAGAAATTCCGGTGACAAGGACGGTGTTGGAATAGGCCTTTATCTGTCCAAGGAGATCATAGAAAAACAGGGTGGAATGTTGAGTGTTATTCCCAAAAAGGATGGTAACAAGTTCGTGATCGTGCTGCAGAGCCGATGAATGGAATAATGGCATGATTATATATAAAGGAGTACATATGATTTACACATACCCGGATTATTATAAGAAATTCAATTGTATAGCGGACAAATGTCCGGACACATGCTGCGGCAAATGGCAGATAGTGATAGATGATGATTCGTTGGAAAAATATGAGGATTATAATGGTGAGTACAGGGACGAGCTGCGCCGTAAGGTAAATTGGAAAGAAGGCGTTTTCAGGCACGGCAGAAGTGGAAAGTGTGCATTTCTGCGGGAAGACATGCTGTGTGATATGTATATACATATGGGCAAGGACAGCCTCTGCACTACATGCAGGGAGTATCCGAGACACACGGAGGAATTCGAGAATGTGCGCGAGGTTTCGTTATCACTTTCATGTCCTGAGGTGGCACGTATACTGATGAACATCACGGACAAGGTTACATTTGTGACTGAGGAAGATGACGAGGACGAGGTGTTCGATGACTTTGATTATTTCCTGTACTCCAATCTGGAGGATATCCGGGAGGCGATACTGAATGTCATTCAGGATAGAAACGTGAACATCCGGAGCAGAATAGAGCGGGTGCTTCAGATCGGTGCGTCGGCACAGAGACACTATGACGAGGGAGATCTGGTCATGTGGGATGAGTGCGAGGAGCAGGATAAGCCGGAGATCCACGGAGAACATGAAGAGTATATGTTACTTCAGAAGCAGGCTATGTTTCTCATCGAAGATCTTGAACTTTTGTATGATGACTGGGAGGATGTGCTCATAGAGTCGCAGGAGCTGCTGTTTGGACAGGGTGAGAAAGTTTTCATGGAGAATAAGAAATGGTTTGAAAAGTGGTGGAGGGATAACTGCGAGGTTACAGGTTGTCATCCTGGACAGGAATTGGATACTGCTGAGAGTGTTGTGACTGAGGACAATGTGATTGAGGGTGAGCTTCGCATGACGATGGACATATTCCTTGAACAGATCATAGTCTACTTCATCTCGATATATCTTCTCGGCGCAGTGTACGACGATAATATATCCGGCAAGGTAAACGCATGCGTCGGACATGCGGTTGAACTCTATATGCTGCTCATGGCTAGATGGCTCAGAAATGGTGAGACTTTGTCGGCGGATGATCTCATAGAGCTCTCTTACAGATATTCCAGGGAGATAGAGCATTCAGACGAGAATCTTGAACAGGTTGAGGTGCTTGACTGGTTTGATCTGTAGTTATATCTTCTCAAGATCCTTATACTGCTCCAGTGCGGGACTCTCATCGCCGACATACCAGTAGTCACAGCAATCACCGCCGAGCGCCTCGGTCTGTGTACGGATCAGGCGGGCGTGCATGAATTCCGCAAGGTAGTGGTCAGTTCTGCACAGATATGGGAGCAGGTCCGCATAGCCATGCTCCTTTGCATGCTTGGCTATAGGGCATCCGACTAGGTGGAAGCAGAACCCTTCTGTCCTTCCATCCGGGTTGATCTGAACCTTCCAGCTATCCATCCACTCGCCTTTTGCCTGGTGTTCTTTTTGCATCTTGTTGAATTTAACATAAGTCTTTTCAAATAGCTTGTATGGCCAGTTGCTCCTGTTGCCATTCACTATTTTTCCGAGAAATTTCATCTTTTCGGCGGCGTCCCGTTTGATCCTGAGAAGAACTTCTCCGTCAAGCCTGTGGCCGCTTGCCTCATAGAATGATACAATGGTAAACCAGTCATACATGTTGGTCGCCATCATGTTCTTGCCGAGATCCGGCATGTCCCTGCGCATAAATTCCCTGTAATATTCATCAGCCCTTTTGAATATACCATCCGCCTCGGACGGAAGATTCTCTTTGCAGTATTTTTCGTAAAGCTTTGCATAGCTCGATACTGAATATGCCCGTTTCATCTTATTTACCTCCCATAACCTGATGGCAGCCCATCAGAATCCGCAGTGATGGGGCTGACAGATCCAACCAAACTATTTGGTTAGAGCATACTAACTGAGTAAATTTTATCATATATATGGTGGAAGCACAATTCTTGAATATTATCTATAGCAATAATATAATTTATAAAATGTGATATTAGATCCAAATAGAAATATTATAGAATAATTATCAGACATCTTATGATGATTAATGTTGTTTAGGGATTGATCGACAATGATATAAAGGGGTATGGAGAAGATAGAAAATATGGGAAATATAGAAAATATCCATATTGCTGTATGTGATGATGAAGAGCTGACTCACAGAGAAGTTGAGGAGAAATTAATAGAATATAGGGAATCCAGAAAATGTGTATATAAGCTGTCACATTATGATTCTGCACAGATGCTGCTTAATGAGACAGAAGAGATACATATATTATTATTGGATATAGACATGCCTGTTATGGATGGGATAGAGGCTGCCGCTGCGCTGAAAAAGAGCGGAAGACAATGCAATATTATAATGCTCACGAGTAAAAGGGAGCGTTTTAAAGATGCATTTAAGATAGGTGCGACGAGATTTGTGACAAAACCCATCGAGAAAGATGAGCTGTTTGAGGCGCTGGACAGCGCAGTGGCGTCACTCGCTGGGTATGGCACAGTCACAGTAAAATATAATGGGGAAGATTGCACCGTTCGCCAGAGAGATATCTATATGGTGGAGGCGAAAAGAGATTATGTAAAAATATATCTGAAAGATAAGGTCTGTGAGAGCAATCATTCATTAAAAGATTTGGCGGAAAATCTGGATGATAGATTATTTATATCTGTTCACCGAAGCTACATTGTGAATATGCTATATGTCAGCGATATTAAAAATGGATATGTGGAATTATCCGGAGGGAAAAAGGTATCTGTAGCAAGGAGAAAAAGTAAAGAAGTACATCAAAAGATCATAGAGTTTGACGTGAACTGCAGATAAGGGGGAGAAGAAAATATGTTGTATGGCATATTATTTTTGCTGATCAATATAGAATATGTATCATTTTACTATGTATTTTGGGGGAAACGGGCCAATATAAAGTATGACTGGAAAATGCTTGTGACTTTGTGCATCAGTGTGCTGTTATTAGTTTTGTCTATAAGAATAGGGAATCTGGACATTCTCTGCGTTCCTGCGATCATAAGTGGCGTGCTGATCAACTCACAAATATATCGTCTAAGAGTATCAGAGACCATAAAGCTGGCGCTTGTAAGTTTCCCATTGCTGTCAATACTTGAAAGCATTTTTGAATTCATATTGATGTATGGCGTTAAGCTGGATCCGGAATATGTAAACATCGTTTATACAGTGGTTGTAGTGGCAATTATATGGATCTATTACTGGACTATAGGAAGAAGAATTGACAAGGATGCGTTTCTTTTGCCCGGAAAAATGAGTCTTGTGGTGGCTGCTGCACTGTTTGCGATAGAGGCTATGATCTCATATTTTACATTTGTTTTGGTGGATGTTTTGCAAATAGATGGAGAAATGATAGGGCTGGGGATTGTTATAGCCGGTGGTGTAGTTATAGTTGTACTGATCCTCCTGATGATATATTACTTTAATGTTCAGAACAAATATCAGATTGAAAATTCAATCTTGGAAAGCTTCAATGAGCAGCAAAGAGAATATTTTGAACAGCTGCTGGAAAAGGAACAGAGAACGAGGCAGTTCCGCCATGATATTATTGCAGAATTGATCCAGATGAAGAATTATGAAGACAGGAAAGAATATAAGAAACTGGGCAGTTATCTGGACGAGATGCTGAGTGACATATCATCCATCAGTAAATATGATTATGATGTAGGCAACGAGATAGTCAATACGATACTGAACTATTATTTATTGCCGATCAAGGATAAATGTAAAATTGATGTGAAAGGATATATTTCTGATTCACTGGATATAGCGAGGAGAGATTTGTGTATTCTTGTGTCAAATCTTGTGAAAAATGCGGTGGAGGCGGTTGAGCAAGTGCCGGATAAAGAAAAATACATATTTTTTGAGATAAAGAGCGGAAATATCTTTCTACAGATCAATATGAGAAACACATGTACTGAACACACTGGTATTACAAAGGCTGGAAAAATATATACGACAAAAGGGGATAAGAAAAATCACGGATTGGGGATAAAAAACATAGAAAATACGCTTCGAAGATATGATGGATATGCTGAGTATAAGAAAGAAGATAATTGTTTTGTGTCACAAATTAGAGTAAAAAGTAACCGTTCGTCGAGTATTTAAACCGTTTGCAGAAAAATGCTGGAAATACTGAATTTGCAGGGGTACTCTACCAAACGAAGGACAAACAGAAAATGGAGTTTGCCTTTTAGTGAGGGTAGAGATGAGTGTGAGTTCTATATGGATTTTTGCGTGGAGATATTTCCACAAAAAGTAAAAGGTAAGTTTTTAAATTTTAAAGACATGTTTACAAAGTGAAAACAATAAAGACCTTGGGGAGGGTCTATAAAAAATACCACTATCTAATAATAGGAGATGTAGGTATAAATGAAAAGGATAATATGTATATTGATGGTTTGCATTATGATTTTGATAAAACCAACCGCAGCAATGGCAGAAACGAATGAAAAAACACAGCAACAAAATTTTTATAAACAGGAATATTTAATAAAACAGTATGTAAGAAATAGTGATGTTCGTTTGATAGAAACTATAGATATAGGTAAGTACAACATGGCAAGAAGTTCTACGCGGGTGAGTGATAAAACGTATAAAGTTTCTTATAAGAAAATTGCTGCTCTTTCAGGGGATGCATCATCAGGTTTAGGACTTGCCTTTTTGATTTTAGAGAAATGTGCTATAACTGTTTCAAATCCGTTAGTAGCAGCGGTAACTATATGTGGTGCAGTGTCATCAGTATTAGGACACACTGCATCTAACAAACATGGTATAACAATTAAAGTGAGGACGAAAAAATATTATAGGACACGTTTAGGTAGAAGACAGATTTATAAAACGACGCGATACATAGTAAAGGTAGGTAGGTATTGATATGAAGATAGTTCAGATATTAGAGACTATGGTTATAATAGCCTTATTGGTATTGGAGATACTGCATGATTTTAAACTTGTTCCATTTAATATGGGAATAAATGTGGTGTCACTTATTTGTGCAGGATCATTGCTTATTTTATGCATAATATTGGCGGCTAAAAAGAAATCAAGCTGGGGAAGCATATGTCTGGCGTGTATGTTTGTGATCAGATGGGTATGTGAGATGATATATTAAAAAGTAACTGAAGAAAACTATTAAAAGAGGAATACAAAGTCATCCGGATAAAGTCCGGATGACTTTTTGTGTCTGACCAGACATTTACTCAGAATTTACTTTCAGATGGTGTTGACATTTACAGAAATAAGACTAGTATATGTTCGATATGAAGTATGATATGGGAGGAAAATATGGGCAGTTATGTAATATCAGACATTCACGGATGCTATGACGAGCTGATCCGGATGCTTGAGAAGATAAATTTAGAAGACAGTGACATTCTGATATGTGCCGGGGACTATATAGATAAAGGGCCAAAGAACGCAGAGGTACTGGAGTGGATAATGAATGTTCCGCCAAATGTAATTCTGCTACGCGGCAATCACGATGAGGACTTTGCACAGAATATAGAGGCAATGAGGATCATCAGCTACAAAATGGATCTTGCCAGGGATAGCCTGCAGGACACGAAAACTTTGTACCAGTCGATGAAAAAGCTTGCGAAAAAAGATGCCAGCGTAAAGTTTGACCGCTGTGAGACGGTATATGAGCTGATAGAATCCGGATATACTTTCTCACAGCTTTGCACATGGGCGGACCGGATAAAGATCATGCCGTATCTGTATGAAACGGAAGTGTCTGGCAGAAAATGCATAGTAGTTCATGCCGGTTACATCAGGAAACTTGACACGCCGGAACTTAAGGCCAGGTACAGCTCAAGGGAAGAGTTTTATATGAATGCCAGAGGGGATGGATTTACAGATGGCGGCATCATGCACGGCATGGTTGTGGCGGGGCATACTCCTACGACCAAAGAGGAAGAATTTGCGTATAACGATGGACGAGTATTTCGAAGGTATGATGAGGAACGGGACTTTTTGTTCTATGACATTGACTGTGGATGCTGGATGAGATATACAGGGAAAAAGAACGCAAGACTTGCTTGTCTAAGGCTTGAGGATGAAAAGGTATTTTATGTGTGAGTTCGTGAATACGACAATAGACGAAAGTCGCTAAGTCATCTGGGGGCAAGATGATATGCCCAGATGGCTATTTTTTTTGATCTTTTTAGGCAGAGGATGACGGAGATATCATTACTCGAAACAAAACCCCAAAAACTCCGTAAAAAAAATACGGATAGTCTTGAGCTTTTTTGCGGATAATCATATAATAAAGAAAAAGAACTGGAAGGTGATTCTCATGTTAAAGAAATTCAGTGTCACAAATTTTAAAGGATTCAAGGATAAAATCACATTAGATATAGGAACACCTAGTAATTACAGCTTTAATTCTGAAATAATAGAGAATGGCTGTATAACAAAGGGAATTATTTATGGTATCAATGGATGCGGAAAGTCGAATCTTGGTTTGGCTATCTTTGATATTATTACTCATATAACTGAAAAGCAAAAACTTTTGGAAAGCTACGACTTTTATCTAAATATGAGTGGAAGAAAATCTTTTGCAGAGTTTGAGTATACATTCATGTTTGATGGGCAT
>USSH01000022.1 GCA_900557435.1 uncultured Coprococcus sp.
GACGTCATAATGCGAATGCCCACATTGAGCCGACAGGCGATATGATATAATGAGCGTTGCGACAGTTGCACTTGTGCAGACTGTCATAACGACAGTTAATTATAACATACTAATTGAAAATAGAGAATCAGCACAAAAGGCCTGATTCTCCATTTTTTGATAATTTTTTATCATTGTCTGTTTACCCTCTTCTGCATCTTCTCCTGATACATGCTGTGATCCGCCTCCCTCACATACTCCTCAAGAGTTTTATCACCATCCGGGTCTGTTATAACATAACCTATACTAAACTCCAATGCAAACGGCAGTTTCTCCTGCGCCGCTATCTCCCTGGCTTTCTCAAGGATCGCCGTCTTTCTTTCCTCAGGGGACTCCGTCTCATCGTATATAGATATTGATACAAATTCATCTCCGCCGTATCTAACCGGAATACTGCTTATTCCGCCGCCTCCTGCCACCGCTCTGGCAGCACTCTTTATCGCCTTATCTCCGTACTCGTGACCGTATGTATCATTTATATATTTAAGCCTGTCCATATCGGCAAACATTATGAGAAGTGCCCTGCCCTGGCCCGCAGCCTTGTCAAATGCCTTCGCGGCGATCTGTCTCATGCCTTCCCTGTTGTATATCTGGGTGAGCGGATCCTTTATGGATATTGCTGTAAGCTCCTGATTGATCTGCTCCAGCCTCCATTTGTTGAATAGATTTATCATGGCTACATTCACTTCACTCATTACAGTTGACCAAAGCTGCTTATCCATGAGGTAATATCCATTTTCGACACAGCAGAACCCAACTGCCTTTTCTCCGAAATGAAATGGTGCAAATAAAAATATATTGCCGCCGGCCTCATCATCCAGAAGTGGGAACATGCTGTGATATGTATCGTTACCGTCATCCGCTATGCCCTGTCTGTACACGATCTGCATCCTATGAGGATAGCCCTTCACGGCAAATACATCCTCATCGTACGCCGCCGAAAGAGTCGGACCAGCTCCCCCCATCTCCACAAGGGATCTGTCAACAACCATAACGCATTTCTTACACTCTGCCTGTGAATATGAGGACTGAACACACGGATACAGTTCACTGTAATCCTTGCATTTGCTGAGCAAATGCGTGAAGTCAAGTGTGCTCTCATCTATCTCCTCGCGTTCCACAACTCCCATTATATAATTCTTCAGGTATTGTCTGCCGTTCAGCATGGCATCCGCGCCGCAGCCACAACTCTCCGTGAATATACAATTATAATCTATATAAGAACTGGTATCCGGATTGTTTCCCGCCCAGATATTCAGCATGATCTCTGCAGCCGCAGCTCCGATCTTCTCACGGATCCTGCTCACCGTTGTTATACGCGGCGTATAGTACGCTGCTTTATCAAAGTTGTCGAATCCCGTGACTTTAAAATCATTTGGCACTGAAAGTCCGAGTGCCTCAGCCCTGTTGCACACACCCACCGCCAGGTTGTCATTTGCACAGATTATTGCATCTGGAAGAATCTTCCTCACTATCTCCCGTTCTTCCAGTCTTCTCTCATCCATCTCCGCATCATTCGAAACTTCGGCATCCGGAGCAGAATCCGCAAAACTGCCACTGGTTATCTCACCGTACACCTCCGCAGGGCCGCCGTAATCTGGCCCGTCCTTCTCGTGTTTTATACACGTATGTCCATGTGCTCTGAGCAGCTCCTCAAGGCCCGTCACACCGTCATTGAAACCAAAATCTCCAAACAGGACATCCTCATCATCCACAGTCAGGCCATATTCATCCATACAGTCCCTGAATGCCCGGCATCTCTCCTGAGCCTCATAGTTGTCCTTCGGTCCGGCAAGATACCACATCTTCTTTGCGCCGTGCCTCTCTATCATATGCCGAGTCATATCGTACATAGCATCATAATTGTCTATACCCACAAAATGCAGACCGTCAAACGCAGTCTCAAGGCTTATAGCCGGAACTCCACTCTTCCTTATCCTGTCCAGCAGTTCCGCCGTGACGCCCGGATATTTGATATTGTTGACAGATATTATGATCCCATCAAAGTCTGTCAGCTCCGGAAGATTATATATATTGTATTCTCCATAGCTGTAACCGTCGTCCCTGTTCCAATTGCCATTGCTGTTGAATATGTACAAATTCACATCAGCCCTGGCTTCCTTTATCTTCTGCATAAATCCCAGCGGCCAGGCATAGGTGAAATACCTCTTCCAGCCATCCATGAACAATGCTACTTTTTTCATACCTTACCTCCTGATCAATCAGAACAACCCGTCCTGTCCCCCATCTGTAAATTCGCCAAATATATTAAAAAAGACGCATCTGTATATATTATACACAGACCCGCCCAACCAAAACATATCCAAATGTATCAAAAACATGTACTTTACTATCAGAAACCACGGGGGACGGAGGGGACAGGCACCTCCGTCCCCCATAATTTACTTAAGTGGATAGTCGCTGTGCGCCGGCTTGTAATCACGTATAGTCTTAAGCGCCGGCAGAGCATGTCCGTCATAATCAAAAAGCGCCTGATTTGCCCATTCATTTCCGCATGGTCCAGACTCCTCTATGTATGACAGAGCACCTTCCGTAGCCCAGCCGCTTCCCGGCACCGGTATCCAGCCTGCCTCCCAGTAATAAAAGCCATCGCCACCAGGAACATCATCTATCAGTTTCATTATATCGTTCATGAAATCCGCCTGTCCCTCAGGTGTCATAGGGTAGTCAAGATTTTCCACCAGTGAAGGCTTTGTGGCATAGCCCTTTCTATCATCAGGCCCCAGTTTCTCATATTCTGCGTAGTCCTCCATCGTAAATCCCATGGAAACCTCCGCGATAACTATCTTTTTGCCGTATCTATCCGCCATATCCCGCATATTTACCTCTAGTTCCTTCATGGTTCCATGCCAGAACGGATAATACGACATTCCAATTATATCAAAATCTTCTCCTCTTTCCATGTAGTGGTCAAACCAGTCCACATACATAGGATTGTTGCCGCCATTGTCGAGATGTATCATGACCGGAATATCAGAATCAACCGATCTGACCGCCCTTATTCCGGCGCTCACAAACTTTGCGATATTGTCATACTCCGGTTTCTGCCCCAGAGGCCACATCAGCCCATTTGTAAGCTCATTTCCAACCTGAACAAGCTGAGGGAAAACGCCCGCATCTTTCATCTCTAAAAGAGTCTCCCTTGTATAGTCGTACACAGCCTGCTCAAGCTGATCCACATCCATGCCTCTCCACGCCTTCGGCACTCTCTGCTTGCCCGGGTCAGCCCAGAAATCACTGTAGTGATAATCAAGCAGAACGCTCATTCCATGATCCATAGCGCGTTTCGCGAGTTTCTTGTATACCTCAAGGTCATTTGTGCCCGCACCATAAGGTACGCCGTCCTCCGTGTACGGATCATTCCACAGACGAAGTCTCACAGAATTCACGCCATAGTTCTTCAGTATGTCAAATATATCTCCCTGCACACCATTGTCATAATATTTCGCACCCAGCTCTTCAACCTCGGCAACAGTGGAGAGATCCACGCCCTTTATATAATCTGCCATATTTTTGTCTCCTTCACCTGCATTTATTTTACTGCCCGTTATAACCAAGAACAGCCGCCGAAGAAAAATGTTCTGCATACTCCAACGTCTTTTACAACATACTCCTGATGTATCAGTTCATCTTCATCTGTCGGCGGCCTTCTATCAAGATGACATCTGTCACCTAGTCGTCAAATGTAATCCTGTCATACATTCTTCCATATTTTATTCTGATGAGCTCGTTCTTTGCCAGAACGTCCTCCTCTGGTCCAACATACTGACAACGGATACAGTAGTATTCCTTCTTGTCCTTATCATAGAACATATCTATATCCAGATCTCTCATAAAACACATTGGACATCTGTAATTTAATTTGCCTTTTCCAGACTGAGCCATGTTGAAAATACCTCCTTATCCTTAAGTGTCTTTGTATAACCAAGAGTGAACATTGGCGAGAACGCATATCCCTCTTTGAAATATCCTGTTGCGTCGCTGCCTGATGCTCCCATAGCAGCCTTTGTCTCGATTGCAGGGATAACTGCCGATACCTCATCGGCACCTGCGAGATCCTCTTCTCTGCACTTGTACTCATATGTGAGCGACTTGCTCTCTGAAGCATTCTTTGCTGTGAGAGTGATTCCTGTCATGTCCTCAGGATACTCTGTTGTACCATAGCATGCCACCATGTACTCATTGATCTCAACCTCTGCATCAGGGTTGCTCATCTCGAGAATAGTTCTCTCATGCCTTATCTTGGATGAACCCTCCTCAAAGTATATCTTTGTCTGAAGTTTAACTGTCAGATCATAGAACTCAATATCAACCGGGTCAAGTGTAAGGATTCTTGTGCTGCCCTCCTGTGAAAATGTTGCCTTTGTTCTGCACAGACAGAGATCGACCTCCTCACCCTTGTAGCTGATCTTGGCACTTCTCACAGTACCCTCTCCGGCATAGTGTGTGAAGTATCCTGCTCTGTACTTCTCCTGGATCAGGAATGGATATGAGGCATCCTGAACGTGTGGAGTTCCAATACCTACAGGCCAGTTAAGCTTTGCTGCATATGGTCTGAGGTCAACGATCGCACCGCCCTGATCCATGTTGATCTGAGCTCTCATGTATGGATCGCAGTACCAGAAGATCTGCTTGTCTGATCCGTACAGTATATCTTTCCAAAGAGCACATTCAGGCTCCTCGTATGTCTTGTTCTCTCTGTAGAAATCAGCAAATTCAGCCATTGTCATGTCAACGCATTTGCCTTCCTTCTTCAGATCGCCGTAGTACTTCATTCCGTCCTCGTAGCTCTTCTTGAGCAGCTCATATGGAGCCTCCCAGCGTCCCATCTTGTTCAGCCAGCCCGGTCCAACGAACATCATGTTGTATGAATATCCGTTGTTGAACTTAGCAAGGTGACGGTACTGGTCGATCAGGTTGTACAGATATGGGTACTCCCATGTCTTGCTGTCGTAGATCATTCCACGCAGAACGTTCTGTGGATGTGTACCGAAGTTTGAACCATTTCCATCGTAGCATGCCAGCAGGTCTCTTGAAAGATGAGGGATAGCAACGATTCCGCTGTCCTCAGCCTCATTTGCTGCAGGAGCATGTGTGTTCTGCTTTGAAGGTATCCACGGATTCCATGGGCCGCCATCGAACAATGTGTACCATGAGTTGTTACATGTGTGGTAAGCCTTAGGGCCCTCCTCCCAGCATGTTGCAACTGCACACTTGACTGATGGGTACTTCTCCTTGATGTAGTTTGTAAGCTCAGCGTCCATATAGTATGAACCTGTCGATACCGGATAGAAACCAAATATATCATGGAACTTTCCAAATACGTCATCGACGATATTCTTCTTGTCCTCCATTGAGAACATCCAGATACAGAAATCCTTGGTCTTGTACTTCTCTCTGAACTCTGTGCAAGGAAGTCCGAGAAGTGAAAGTGCTATCTCATCCCCATACTTCTCATGATGCTCCTTGGCAAGTGATACAGCCTCCTCGTTAAAAAGGCTGGCATATGTCATCTGAATAGTAGTCTTGAGTCCGTTCTTGTGAGCTGTCTCCTGCTGGAACTTGAATATGTCCAGTGACTCTGTGAGGAGAGCTTTTCTTCCGATGTCCTCTGCCTGACCATGGCCTGTAACCTTCTCGGCATACTCAGGAACCATCTCAGGACGATGGATAATGTTTACAATAAATGTATTCTCCATATCTTAAATCTCCTATTTCGTATATGTTGTAACCTTTTGATCTAAAGATAATCGTCCCCAAATAAGTGACAATATCCTCATTTTTCATCCTGTCAGCCCTATTTTAGGGCTAATTATAGCAGGCATCCACACCACCATCCATATGTGGTCCATCCGGTGACGCAGACACCTGCTCAAAATAAATTTTCTCATTTCTCTCAGACCGCCGCCTATAAGTTCTGCCGGCCTCAGCCACAGCGGAGTGTCCTGCATGTATTCAGAGGCATACGAGGACGTCGGCACTTAGCGAAGGCCCTAAGCCTAAGCTTAGTGTCCGCTACGTCCGAAGTCGAGTGCGAACGACCTCTGAATATATCAGGACACCTCCGCTGTGGCGTCCGTCCTTTCCAAGCGGCGTCCGTCTGCCTTAGCCCTTTACAGAACCGCCAGTCACGCCCTCTACATAGTACTTCTGCATGATGACGAACAGTATTGAGATAGGGATAGCTACCACGATACCGCCGGCGCAGAATACTGAGAAGTATTTGTTGACCAGTGATTTCTCAAGCATATTGTAAAGGCCTATAGCTACTGTCCAGTCCTTTGAAACTCCTGAGTTGAGCATAAGCTTTGCGAACACGAAATCGCCCCAAGGTATAAGGAATGAACTGATGACCTGATACACCACGATCGGCTTACACAGAGGAAGGATGACCTTCAGGAATATCGTTGCCTCCGAAGCGCCCTCAAGTCTGGCAGCCTCTTTAAGTGACATAGGTATTGTATCCATGAATCCCTTCATGATGAGGAATCCAAGTCCTGATCCCGCTGAGTAAACTAAGATCATACCGAAATGGCTGTTTGTAAGTCCCAGCATCTTCAGGATAAAGTAAATTGCTATCATGAGAAGTGGGCCAGGGAACATATTCAGTATCAGTGACGCACTCATGATCTGTTTTCTGCCGTTGAATCTCAGGCAGCTCATCGCATAGCTGACCATAACTACAAACAAAGTAGAGATGATACATGTAAATACTGCAATGATAAGCGTATTCTTGAACCATGACACATACTGCACAACCGAGTCAGGTCTTGTGAGCAGCTGAACAAAGTTGTCCATAGACCAGCTCGTTGGGAAGAAATGCGCTGTATTGATCCCCTTGTATCCGCTGAATGAAGTGACAACCAGCCAGATGATCGGAACCAGCCAGATAACCGCGAGGACAAGTAATACGATATGTTTAAAGATTGAACCTATTGTTTTCTTCATTACTGGTACTCCTCCTCTTTATCTCCTGCGATCATTCTTGAGAATGATATAAGTGTAAATGCTGCACATATGATAAATACTATGATACCGATAACAGATGCCATCTTGTAGTCGTAGTATTCATTTGTAAGTCTGAACAACCATGTAACAAGAAGGTCAACTTCCTTCGCATGTGAATTGGCAAGTGCCTGATTCTGTGTGACGAATACATCCTGTGTGAGCAGGTAGATTACGTTGAAGTTGTTGATATTCTTTACAAAGTCTGTTATAAGTGCCGGACCCTGGATGAACAGGATATATGGCATAGTGATCTTCCAGAACACCTGGAAATTTGTTGCTCCATCGATCTTTGCACTCTCGATCTGATCTGTAGGTATGTTCATCAGAACACCTGTTGCGATCAGCATCTGGTATGGAACACCGACCCAGATATTGATGAGAATGATCATTACCTTTGCCCAGTGAGGATCGGTCAGGAACGGTATATATGTAAGATGCTCACCGACAAGCCCTGCATGCTTAAGCAGGTCTGTGATACCGATATTCGAGCAGATGGTGTTCACAATACCGGAATCAGCGAAGAAGTTTCTAACCAAAAGCAGTGTTACGAACTGTGGAACTGCTATTGATATGATAAAAAGTGTTCTCCACATCTTTGGCAGCTTGGTTGTCTTGGAATTGATCGCCTTGGCAAGAAGAATACCGCCTATAAATGTGGTAAATGTAGCCATGACTGCCCATACAAGTGTCCAGCCAAGAACCTTTCTGAATGAATATCCAAATGTAACTGTCATGCTGTTTGAGAACAGGCTTGCAAAGTTCTTGAAGCCCACCCATGTAAACAGTGAGTTTGGTGGAAGGTGCTGCTGGTCATAATTGGTAAATGCCACCGCTATAAGAATAAGTATTGGCAGAATATTCATTATGACTACACCTATTGTAGGAAGTGTGAGAAGTGTTATGTGGAACTTCTCGTTGAAGAGTGCCTTCATATCTTCCTTGAATGTATTTATATGTTCTCCATTTTCCTTCATCTGCTGAAGCTTGTACACTGTCTTGATATTGTGAATGTAGAAAAGCACGAATATAAGAATGATGAACAACGCAACCACCGAATTGAGAAGAATCTGGAAAGAATTGTCGTAATTATTAGTAGTTGTCTGCATGGTGAGTGGATCAAATACCTGCTCAAACTTTACAGTTCCAAGAGTTCCGAACTTTGCAAGGTTTGGTGCCGCATAACCTACGCACATCAACACGAATGCGGCCTCAACGATGAGCATGATCAAGCCATTGACTATCTGCTTTCTTGCGAAGTAGCCCGCACCCATGATAACCGCTGAGAGCTTAACCCATATATCACCTTTTGCAAAAGCAACACCAAAATTCTTGAAGTATCTTCCTATGGCTTTAAAGAATCCTGATATTTTCTTCATGAAAAAGCTCCTCTCTTTTTAAAATGCCCCATATGCCACGAACGACATATGAGGCATTCTCATTATAACTTATATATTATTCAAAGTACTTCTTAATTAAGATTACTCCTGTGATACAGGTGCATCAATTCCTTCTACAGCGTTGTCGAGAAGCTTCTGAAGATCTGTTCCGTCCGGATTGCCCTGAGCAAGGATTGAACCAAGTGTCTCAGCTGGTGTCCAGTAGTTACCGCCTACGCGCTGTGGTGTTGCATATGCTGCCTGAGCTGCAAGAGCTGATATAGCTGGATTAGCCTTAACTTCCTCTGACTCTGAAGCGTTGATGTTTGAAGGGCCAAGACCTCTCTGCTTAAATCTTGTAATCTGTGTATCCTCTGATGTAAGGTACTCTGCGAGGAGCATTGACCAGCCTACATTCTTTGAATGTGGGTTTACACCGATAAGCTTGCAGCCTGAGAATGAAGCCATCTGAACCTGCTTGCCTGCAACTGTGTATGTAGGAAGCTTAGCTGCTGCGTAGTTCTCGCCCCATGCTGCCTCAGCGTCTGCCGCTCTCCATGTTCCGTTAACTGCTGCACAGATTGTACCCTCAGCGATTGCTGTTGCCTGTGTAGGGTCATCCATATCTACAAATACACCAGTCTTGAAGAGATCAAGGATTGCCTGAGCTACGTCTGTACCGCCTGCCTGATTCCAGTTACATGTATTTGTAAGTCCGTCATCGTTAAGTGTAAGGTCAAGGCCTGCACCCTGGAAGAATGAGTATACATACCAAGCATCTGATACGTTCATAGCAATCTTCTTGTTTACCTTCTTTGCTGCCTCGATCATAGCATCCAGTGACTGAACATCATCCTCTGTGAATACTGATGAATCATAGAACATGAAGTATCCGTTGTCTGCTGTCATTGGATATGCATATAATGTTCCATCAACAGAAGCTGCCTCTATAGAAGCTGCCACATTCTCTTTTGCAACATCAAAAGTATATGTAGCCTGTACTGGCTGAAGTGCTCCAGCCTTAACCAGCTCATTGATCTGATCATCAGCAAATGCGAATACATCAGGAGCAGCCTCAACGTCTACCAGGATATCATCCTTTGCCTTTGACTCTGACTCAGCTCCGAGTGTAATGTTGAAGTCAACGTCTGAATACTTTTTCTTGAATTCTTCAATAACCTGTGTTGTAAGGTCCTGATCTTCCTCAGAAGCCCATACTGAAAGATCTACAGTTCCTGTTGTTGCAGCAATTAAGTTTTGAATAGCATCATCTGATGCAGCTGCAGCCTGTGTTGAGCTGTCACCAGCAGCTGCTGTTGTTCCTTCGTCCTTTGAATCTGCGTTGCCGCATCCTGCAAGGCATCCTGCCATCATCGCAGCAACAAGTGTTAATGATAAAACTTTCTTTCTCATTCTTATGTCCTCCTCTTAAATAAATAATAAGAAAATTAGTTGCTCTTTTCGTTTTCCGTGCGCAATCGGTTGTTCTTTGTAATTACATATTATCAGTTATGCTTATTGTTGTCAACTACTAATTGAAATAACTTTGAAAATAAAAAAATATACATTTTGCACAACCCATTTTTATTAGAAACGTTTCCACATCCGTCATATTTTGCGCACCCGATTGCACACAGTACAACATATGGTTGTTTTTGCGAATAATACCATACCAATATGTGCATAATACACATTATAAAGCACCGTGGCACAGCAATTTACAATCCATATTATGGCATACAGGCTGCTTTGTATATATTTTGCTGTCTCCTGCCGGCATAATATAGGTTGATACATAGTGTGTATTACTACACCGCGTTGCAATTTTGCGCAACTTCATTCTTTGTGTAAGCATTTTCTACAACATCAGTTCAATTTGTTTGTATATCAAAAAAGTCTCCCGGATGGATATATCCTCCGTCCGGGAGACTCTTTTATTTCATATTATATCATTTTACTTTGCTTTATTTCGTTGATTCATTTCGTTAATTCATTTCGTTGATTCCTTGAGACGAAGCTCATAACCCAGATGCGTCTTCTTTTTAACTTCATTTCCTTCTATATGATCAACCAACAATTTGCAGGCAACCATACCCAATTCTCTCGGATCAAATTGCAGCGATGTTATAGCCGGCTGATAATTATTCAGAAGTGAACTGTTATAGAACGAAGCAACTCTTACATCATCAGGCACCACTATATTCTTCTTATCCAATATATTGAGTACATTTTGACAGATTCCATCATCCATACACAGGATACACTCGGCGCCCTGCTTCATCACCTCTTCCACTGCATGCTCACAAAGTACAGAATTATCTATATCAAAGAATACAAGTCCATTGTCAACCGGGATCTCCATATCCTCCATCGCATCGAGATATCCTCTATACCTATTAAGTGTTACCACATGGTTTTTATTTCCACCCATAAGGGCAAGCTTTGTCATACCTTTAGCAAGCAGAATCGATGTGAGTTCCCGACATGCGCTTCGGTGATCATGATCTATCTGGATCACATTATCATCATCCATACTTCCCACTACCACAAAAGGTACATTCTTCTCCTTTAGGTATTCCGCAGGTGCATCGTTCACAAGAGTTCGTCCAAGAACGATTCCATCTACCTTATGATTCTCAACAATCCGTTCAAGCTGACTCATGTCATCCGGGGACACAGTACACACAAGAACATCATAGTCAACAGGTGCTGCCATCTCAAGAAGTCCCATTAAACATTTTTGAAAGAATGGAAGGTCTACAACACTATAGTCGCTCGGCATAACCCATCCTATATTATATGACTTAGACTGGGCCAGTCCCTTTGCGATGACACTCGGTTTATAATTATGTTCTTCTATATATTCCATAACCCTTCTGCGGGTCTCAACTCCAATTCTTCCTTTTCCCGAAATTGCTCTGGACACAGTTGTCTTGGATATATTCAAAGCTTCTGCGACATCCGCTATGGTCATCTTCCCTTGTCCAGTGCCCTGTCCTGTGCCTTCTCCCACTGTATTTTCCTTTTCCTTTTTCTTGTCCGTATTCTTGTCCGTATTCTGTTCCGGCCCCATCTTCTCCATATAATTCTCCTCAATACTTCTAGTAATATGCAATTCCGAACCAATGCGCAAACGGTTGCACTATAATATATCATATCTTATTTTCAACTTTAGTCAAGGGAATTCTGCCTGCTGAGGATATATGTGATTTAGTGCTTATATTTACCCTTTTCATCAATCCACATATCCCTGAGCGCCTGCTGAAGATATAAAAAGTCAGCACACGGCACATCCTGTCTGAGTCTGTTTTCTTTCCTGCACACGTCATAAAGTCTTATACCAAGCGAAGCAACATCCCGCCTATCTTCAACAGGCATACTCGCATACAACATGTCAAATTCGACAAGAGCCTTCACATCTCCATCCCATCCCGACACAAGCCAGGCAAGTTCTCTTATCTTATCATCATCCAATGCACATATACTCTCTTTAAGCTTTACAAGATCACCTACTCCAACATTCTTCTTGAATGACTGCCAATGAAACAATGCTGCTTCCGATACCCCCAGTGCATAGGCTATAGCAGGAATATGTCTTGCAGTAGGCATTCGTTCCTCGCTTTCCCATTTGTAATACAGACCTGTCGTTATCTGTAATTCCTCAGGAAGTACCCTGTTAATCTCCGACACGACATATTTTACAGTAAACTTCGACGACCGGCTGTTTCGTCGTATGTCCTTCATGTTACAGCCTATAGTATCTGCTATTTCTCCAGTCATGCCGACGGTTTTGTTTATTCTCCCATTTTTCCTCATATTCTCACCCTCATCATTCTTAAACTTTTTCTTCTTGTCTCTTTCTCTAGATTTTAACCCCTCTCTATACAGAAATGGCTGAAAATCTGTATTTTTACCGTTTCTTTACCGTTTCTTTACCATTTTTCACCCCTATTAGACATTTGGTATAATTTTGTGTCATTAAATATCCTACCACTTATCAAATTAAAGTGCTACTATTTTATAACAAACAGTTTTATGTAGTATCAAGATCACACTTTAACAGCTTTATTAAGGAGACCCAAAATGACCGATCCATTATTATGTCCTCGTATCCCACTAAACATCTACGACTTCACCGACTACAGTTGTCTGAATGATACAATAACAGGAGCCAATGAAAAGCTTGCCATACTGGATGAATACCTGATCCGTATTAATAAGGCAACACGTTTTAAACCAGCTACCTTTGAATTCATAAAACATTTCGATATGGACCAGGCAACTGATATCATGTTGAATTACTATCATACTGACAGCTTCTTCAGACGTATGACGCAAGGTTTTTTCATGCCCGGCAGCTTAAAATGCATTTCCCTACCGGACGCGTATTTTTTACTCATCGAATTAAAGTGTTATATAAATGAGAGGCAGGCAGCGATCATAAAAAGCTGTTGTACCAATACCTTCATGATGATTGAACAATACCAAAATCATTTCTCATTCAACCCTCCAACTATACACAGAATAGAAATGAATCTTAACAATCAGCAACTAACGCGTCCGGATTTTTTCGTACCTGAGACCATTTTATTTACGGATGAGGACTCTGTTTTCACAGTGAACGATGCCATCCAATATACGAACTACCTTATAAAAGATATTCAAAATCTTGGAGAAAACCAGACCGATCTTGATATCTGCTCATTCTTTGAGAATTTCAGAAATCTTCTGTTCAACAACCAAAACGACGTCTTCTCCCCCGATATTGTAGAAAAAGCATGCAAATATGCGCTCGAAGCATCATCGTCACAGCATCAAGCACCTTTTTCACCCCCCGTTCGCCATTGCAGATACGCATCGTTTGTAGAGACGCTCGCCTACATACACAAAAATAACCTATCGCATATGCGATAGGTTATTAAGAAGGGGGGAGTGGAGGATTCCTATATTTTGGGGTTTGGGGTTATGGGGTTACATTACATCGTATAAAGGGATTTCTACGAATTTCGTGCTAAGGGAACCCTCCGTATATCAAAATTTATGTGATTGTCATTATTATATAACCTGAAGATCTGAACTCTTGTGTTCATCTCCTTGTTATGCCCATATACTATCAAAACACTTCTCAATTGTAAATACGGAATATTTTATAAAACTAAAGAGTTTTTTTGTTATAATTTATCAACGGTTGCGCATTTCAATAGCATTTTGATTTTTTTTGATTGATAAATGATTGTTTTTTTCTTGGATGATTACCACGTTGTACAATTTGCTCATCAAATTTCTGTTTTTCCTTGTATTTATAGTTAAAAAATTTTATTCTCAATACTATAATATATTTGCAAATTATTCTACGCAGGAGAATTTATTATGACTGAAGACGATATTTTAAAAGGAAGACTGGGGGATCTTGCCAACGCTGCTTACTCCCAGAACAGATATACATATACTAATTTCTTGAGCGCCTCAGATCTGGATATATTTTATCGAAACATTGAGGATCTATCTTTTGCAGGCTACAGCCTTTTCGGCGGCAGAGAAAGCTGCGAGAGGGTTATGATCGCATTTGGAAACGAAGCATTCTGCGGATACAAGCCTGAATTTCCAATATCCATTATCAAGGCCGCTGCTTTGCAGGACAAGTTCTCAGAAGACTTGAATCATCGCGACTTTCTAGGCGCACTTATGAATCTCGGTATAGAACGTGAAATGATCGGTGATATCCTTGTGGCAGAATCAGCAAAGACCGGGAAACACAGTTCAGCCTACATATTCTGTGTCGATTCCATAGCTGATTATATAGTAGAAAGTCTCACAAAGATCCGCCACACAAATATCCGATGTTCCATATGCTGTGCCGATGATACCGAAGAGATCCAGTTGAGAAAAGAACCTTTTCACATAATAGCGGCATCCGCCAGGGCGGATGCCGTAACCGCCGCCATCACCGGCCTCTCCAGGAGCAGCACATCTCTTTTATTCAGGGAAAAGAAATTTACCCTCGGCGGCAGGCTGTACGAAAACAGCAGTTACCAATTAAAACCCGGAGATGTATTCTCCATCCGTGGCTACGGCAAATTTGAACTATTGTCGATCGGAGCCGTCACTCGCAAAGGCCGTCTCAACATAGAATTGTTGAAATATGTCTGATGGAAGCTATATTTCCCGTTTCACACAGCTTTACTGTTTCAGCACGCCATTTGTCATTTATCTCTATACTCGTGCCATCCAGCATAATTATCTTTCTTGGACTGCAGCCTCTTATATACTCAGCATTCACAATAAAAGAACTGTGCACCCTGACATAACCGGTGTACCGTTCTTTTAGCTGTTCAGAAAGTTCCTTCATGCTTCCATAAAAACTGTAATCTCCGTACAGCCCCCTTATTTTTATAAGTCTCCTATCGCTCTCAAAATACATGATCTCATGAATATTGAGCCTATATCTGACTCTCCCTGACTGGAACACAAAGCACCGGCTCTTTTCTATCCCACCAACAGCCGCCATAAGCACCCTCATAAAATCTTCCGCTCTAACCGGTTCGCAGACCAAAAAGCATGGCTGAATATCATATAACACCCTATTCATGCCGAGCGATATCATCATTATATTTGTTTCTCGATATCTCTTTCTCAGCATCTCTGCAGCAATCCAGCTGCGATACACTACAACCAGATCCAACGCACCAGTTATCTCTATGTCCCAGATTATCGCCTCCACCGAATCATAGTATACCACATCATTCTTTAAGCCATAGTTTCTCTCCGCATCTCCCAGAAAATTCTGTACGAGACTCTTTCCATGTGGCATTTCGCTGTAAACCGCTATTCTTGCCATCTCAGATCCACTTCTGTCAAATCTATCTCACCCATATCCCACAGGAAATAATCACAGCTGCATTCCAGAACCGTTGCCAGCTGCACCAGCCTCTTTAAGCTTGGCAGACTTTTCCCACTTTCCAGACGGCTTATATATTTTCCATCAGTACACATCTGCCGTCCAAGCTCCTCCTGTGTCAGATTCATCGATTTGCGTGCATATTTTATGCGCTCCCCTATAACTGTAGTATTCATTTGCATCCTCCCTATCTCATTACTGTTCCCCTCGAACATAAGACTACTTTACAACAAATAAACTCAACAAAAAACCGCATCCCATGACGAATATCTGCATGAAACGCGGTTTTTAGTAAATATATTTACTTATTTGTATAAATTTTTTGTTAGATTTCAGCCATATCTGCCTTTTGATATCTGCCTTCTGGTATCTTACTTTGTGATCCCAAGTTTTACAGCTTCGTCTGCAACAGCCTTTGCTACTACTTTTGCAACTCTGTCGTCAAATGCACCCGGTATGATGTAATCCTCCTTAAGTTCCTCATCTGTGACTATAGAAGCTATCGCCTTGGCTGCAGCCATCTTCATCTCCTCCGTTATGCCTGTTGCCTTGGCATCCAGAGCGCCTCTAAATATTCCAGGGAACACAAGTACATTATTGATCTGGTTTGGATAATCTGAACGTCCTGTAGCCATGACTCTGACGCCGCCCTTTGCAGCCTCCTCAGGCATGATCTCAGGTGTCGGGTTGGCCATGGCAAATACTATAGGGTCTGCTGCCATGGATGCTACCATCTCAGCCGTCACGATATTCGGAGCCGAAACTCCGACAAATACATCCTTGCCCTTCATGATCTCCGCAAGAGAGCCTGTCTGCCTGTCCTTGTTGGTTATCTCTGCCATCTCTGCCTGAGCCGGGTTCATCCAGTCCTGTCCAGGACACAGTGCACCCTGCTTGTCCACAAGGACCACATTGCCTATTCCAAGCTGAAACAGAAGCTTACATATCGATATACCTGCCGAACCAGCTCCGTTGATAACTACATTCGCCTCACCAAATGGCTTGCCGACAAGCTTTAACGCATTGATAAGTCCCGCTGACACAACTATCGCTGTTCCGTGCTGATCGTCATGGAACACCGGAATGTCTAGCTCCTCCTTAAGCCTTCTCTCTATCTCAAAGCATCTAGGAGCTGATATATCCTCCAGATTGATTCCGCCAAATACAGGAGCGATGCGCTTTACAGTCTCTACGATCTCGTCCACATCCTTCGTGTCAAGACAGATCGGGAATGCATCCACCCCTCCGAACTCCTTGAAGAGTATGGATTTGCCTTCCATAACAGGAATAGCCGCCTCAGGTCCTATATCTCCAAGGCCGAGAACCGCTG
>USSH01000023.1 GCA_900557435.1 uncultured Coprococcus sp.
ATAATATTCAATATATCCTGCTTGCCAAATGATCTGGCATGGTATATATCATTCAAGTAATTATACATATCTTTTGTACTCAGAGAATTCACCCGACCATTCTCAATGGTCACAATCTCTGATGATGTCACAACATATATACTTCTGTATACGCCCTCTTTTCTAAGTGACTCTATCTCCTCTGCTGAAGAATCTTTCAAGCTTGTATCTATCAATATATAAGAGAGATCCTCCCCATCTGACCACTGATACCTATCTGCATAATAAAAGCCATCATTAGTAAGTGCGAAGTCCTCAACCGCATCGTCAACCGTTCTTGCCAGTCTTCCACCTCCAAACAGTTTATTGTACGGCAGCCAGAATGTAAACAGATATAATAATATGCTCATCGCAAACACTATTATTACTGCCGGCCAAGTCTTACCATGCTGTCCGTTTTTCATATACGCTTCAGGCTTTACCACTCCCACGAACATATTTTTGAGAGAACCCACAAAACCTATTTTTTCTTCCACATCGCTTCTCCTTGGTATTTATTATTTTTTTATTTTTTTATATTTTTTTATATCAATCGGCGATGTCAATATCCTTTCATCTGCCTTTTTATCAAATTTTATCAATATATGACACTATATTATTCATCTGATTTTAATTTTACCGTCGTAAAATTGATTACAGTATAACATACAACATGTTCAATTCATATGTAAAACATTATGGTTTCTTCTATTTGAATAAACATTTACCCATTTTTTACCGTTTTTAAATTTTTCTGTAATAATTCCGTAACATTTTTCGTCGTTTTATTGACATTTTACGTTAAAAGAACTATTATGTTAACAACTATTAATATTTATTCGGAGGGTTTACATGTTTCGCAAAAAACTAATCAAAACAATGCTCGGGGGGGCTGTCAGCTTAGCACTGCTTTCTGCAATGGCTATTCCAAGCAAAACCTCATATGCAGCCGGAACTGACAAAATTCAGTCAATGGTCAGTGTCCCACTGACTGCTGATGACTCGCAGGATTTTATATCTGCCGCTTCTTTCAATTCGACAAATAATCTACCTGTTTCTCCATCGAAATATACACATGCTGCTCAGTTCAAGGGTGCCAAGATTCAAAAGGGAATTGATGTATCTCAATGGAACGGTCCCATCAACTGGAAAAAAGTAAAGGCATCAGGGGTGACATTTGCTTTTATTCGTGTAGGTGGCCGTTACTACGGTTCAGGTAAATACTATATAGACGAAAACTACCGTGAGAATCTCAAGGGTGCCATAGCAGCAGGACTGGACGTTGGCGTCTACTTCTACTCACAGGCCATAAGTGTTGCGGAAGCCAGGACAGAGGCAGCTTACACAATGAATCTCATATCTGGATTTAACATAAATCTTCCTATAGTTATGGATTATGAATACGCGTGGGAAGACGGGCTTACAGGAAGGCTTTACGACGCTCATCTCTCAAAAAGTGCAGCCACCAAGGTCATCAACACATTCTGTGCAACTGTAGAGGCCAGAGGATATGTCGGTATGTTATACGCAAGCAAAACTGTGCTGACAGACGATATGAATGTATCCTCAATCTCAAAATACTATCCTGTATGGAGTGCTCTTTACAGTGACACTGACACAGATACCCTCACTGCAAAACACTCATACTGGCAGTATTCTGACAATGGCACAGTAGCCGGAATATCCAGAGCAACGGATATGAACTTCCGCTATATAAAGGCACCTGTGGCACCTGCCACTGTTATCCAGCAGAATTCCACGGATTCTTCCATAACACTCAAATGGACGAAGGTTCCGGAAGTATACGGTTATCAGATCGTACGTTACGACGAAAGCCAGAACAAATACGTATCTGTCGGAACCACAAAAGGTGCAAATACTCTGACATTTACCGACAAAAATCTGCAGGACGGCAAAAAATATACATATAAAGTAAGAGGCTACTATAAACTTAATTCGGGTAATGTATACGGTGCTTACACCGATGCGTGTACAGGTGTAACAATTGCAGACAACATTGAGAATTTCAAAGTTGCCGCAGTCTCCGACCAAGCTATAAAGCTGTCATGGAGTCCGATCACAGCTGCCACAGGATACAGAATATACAGACTCAACAATTCAACAGGAAAGTATGAGTCTGTCAGAACTCTCAGCAGTTCTACCACTACAAGCTACACTGATTCAAACCTCAACTCAGGTACTGACTATAGTTATAAGATCCGAGCATACACAACCACTGAATCAAGAACGATATGGCACGTTGTCTCCGACAAGGTTACAGGAACAACAACACCAGGACTTGTCAGCGGACTTAAAGTTAAGTTGTCCACATCTGATTCAATCAGTATCAAATGGAACAAAGAAAAGAACGTCAGCGGTTATCTCGTATACACATGGGATAAACAGACCGCCACATGGACAAAGCTTGCAAACGTAAAAGGCGGGGATGAGACGACATACACACATACAAAGCTTAAATCCTCAACACAATACAGTTACTCTGTGCGAGTCTACTATCAGAAGAACGGCTCCATGAGATATACAGACCTGTGCAGCGCCATAAGCGTATATTCAGGACCTGCTGCTCCATCAAAGATAGTTACTAAAACCAGAAGTGAAAACTCATTGGAATTCGCATGGAGCAGGGTTCCAGCAGCGACCGGATATCTCATATATCAATATGATAACGTCAAAAAGACATATGTACTTTTGGAAAAGACAACAGACAACACCTCTTGCACATATACAGCAACCAAGCTTAAAGCTACAAATTCTTATATCTTTGCTGTGAGAGCATATGTACAGAAGGACGGTGTGTCTGGTGGAAGCGCATATAAGGTTCTGAAAACCGTAACCACACCTGCTGCTCCATCCACAGTAAAATACACACCTCTCGGCGGATACAGATGTACCAGATGGTCTAAG
Source organism: uncultured Coprococcus sp. (assembly GCA_900557435.1). Classification (GTDB taxonomy): domain Bacteria; phylum Bacillota; class Clostridia; order Lachnospirales; family Lachnospiraceae; genus Coprococcus. The sequence goes on from USSH01000023.1 coordinate 2,944, forward strand.
GTAAGCGGAGCATCGGGATATGTCGTATACAAATATGACAAGAGATCAAAGAAATTTGCAGCTGTCAAAAAACTGGCTGGAGAATCATCAACATCTTACATAGGAAAAGAAGTTGATGCCAGATACTATACATATGTTGTGCGGACCTACATCACATACAATGGGCATACATACTACGGAGCCTTATCAAAGCTTCCTGTATCCGGAACACTCAATATAACCGGAGTCGTCTCAGATACAGCGGTAAGAGTCCGCAGAGGTCCTTCAACCAATAACAGTATCATAACCGAGCTTTACTACGGACAGAAAGTTGCTGTAATCGGAGGACTAAAACGTAATGGTGAAACATGGTACAAGGTATCCTTCAAGAAGGGATCTTCCAGAATAACCGGTTATATGCATTCAAATTTCATCAAGATTCAGTAACACAACTTAATACAATAAAAGCAAAACCCCTGATTCAGATGTACCATTCAAAAGTCAGACCTAAAAATCTAACGACCTAGCGGCACAAATCCTGAATCAGGGGTTTGTTATATGTAATCTATTTACCATGTATTATCAAATACTATCCTATCTGACTATCCAATCACTTCACAACCTTAAACGATGCCTTTACATATCCATCTGCATAGAGCACAAGCTCTCTTCCGCTGTCTCCCCACATAAGTTCTTCCTCAGCATATGACGGCTCAACGAACTTTACATCAAGTCTCTTAAGATCCTCATTTGCACATGCTGCCGTGCGGAGCAGGAGCATTCCCTGAACCACCGGATGATCTGTGAGATGTATCTTGTTCTCATCCCCTGTCTCCTTGCTGAATGTGTATACCTCATCCTTTGTAAATGTATGAAAAGGTCTCTCATTCTCATACTCTGCCTTCTCAACTCTTTTTATATCCTTCTCCTTGTCAGATGCCTTAACCAGTGTGATCGTCATCTTCTCAACCGGATTCTCCTCACCCTCTGTCTTACCGAGTATGGACAATATGTACATGAATGCATTCTCCTTGACATCACCGTACTCGTATGTGATGCTGTCAGCGGCCTCAGCCTTCTCTCTGTCCACCGTATAGGATATCTTGCCTATAAATGCTCCCTGATATGTAGATGCATCCATATCTGTCATCTTTGTTCCAAGTCCCATTATTCTGTCATAAATTTTCATACAATATCTTCTCCTTTTCCATCTGTAACTACAATTTCCTGACATTACGTATCACAAACACGCAAACTTGCTCATACTGTTGAGTCATGTCACAGACATGTCACTCCTTCACATGTGCTCTGTCAGTGGTGAATCCTTTTCTCTGTATCATGTCAAAATCAAGATCAAATGAAGTGCCATCGGTGGTTAGAAAATCTCCACTTATGACCGCATTTGCCCCTGCCGCAAGCGCTGCCTCTCCGTTGTCGTCATATCTTCCTCTGCCAGCTGCTAGCCTTATCATGACCCTCGGCATGACAAATCTGTACACGGCTATGGTTCTGACATATTCCTCCTCCGTGAGGGGCGTCTTATCATAGAACGGCGTGCCTTCTCTCGGATTGAGCAGATTCATCGGAACAGAATCCACGCCGAGATCCCTGAGTTCAAACGCAAGTGCCACTCTGTCCTCAAGTGTCTCTCCCATTCCAAACAGACTTCCGCTGCACACCATAAGTCCCGCAGCCTTGGCTGCACGTATGGTTGCTTTCTTCTGCTCCTGGGTATGACTGGTGCACACCTCTGGGAAATATGCAGGTGATGTCTCCAGGTTGTTATGTATCATGGTGAGTCCTGCGCTCTTTAATGTCTCAAAGTCATCCTGATCCAGCAAGCCAAATGACGCACATATATTTATATCCAGCTTGTCGTGTATATCCCTGACTGTCTGCTCCGCGCGGGCAACTTCACGTTTTGAAAGTCTCCTGCCTTCAGCCACCAGGCAGTACCTGAAACTTCCCTTATCCTGATCCACAGCCGCGCCATCAGTCACAACCGGATCCCCCAGCAGATCAATCTCCGGAATCTCCTTTTGTGCCACTCTCGACTGCGCACAGTATTTGCAGTTTTCTGTGCATCTGCCCTCTTTTACACTTATCACGGAACACACATCACATCTGTCTCCGCAGAAATGCTTTCTTATCTCATTTGCCGAAGATGCCAGTATATCCAGATCCTCCTGTGCAAGCTGCAGTGCCTCTTCATATGTGATATCCGCACCTCCACTGAGCACACGGTTCTTTAGTCCCTCAACATATTCCCTGCCCATAGATATTACCTCTTTTCTCTGATCTTCAGCCCTTGTGTATAACAAATTGTTGTATCCGCCGATGCCATCTCCATGTATGCTCTGACATCGCGCAGTACATATGAATATATGGAAAGAGCCTGCCACCGGCAGGCTCCCCATCTGTATATAACTCTCTATGTCTTTCGCAGATATTTAGTCTCAGCTGTTTCAGCTTATATATCTGCCATGTAGTCCAAATTATCGCATCAGGATTACAGTGCTGCCTTGATCTGCTTATAGATACCCTCGGCATCAAGCTCATACTTGTGAAGCAGTTCCTTTGCAGGGCCCGACTCACCAAATGTATCTCTCACACCGATCCTTGTCAGCTTTGTAGGACACTTCTCAGCAAGAACCTCTGCAACAGCACTTCCGAGACCACCTATGATGGAGTGCTCCTCAACTGTGAACACCTTTCCAGTCTTCTGTGCTGTCTCAACAATGATATCCTCATCTATAGGCTTGATGGTATGGATGTTGATAAGTTCTGCATCTATACCGTCATCGGCGAGCATATCCACAGCCTTCACAGCCTCAGATACACAGAGTCCTGTTGCCACGATTGATATATCCTTGCCATCCTTGAGCTTTACTCCCTTGCCGATCTCAAACTTATATGTGCTCTCATCATTGAGTACCGGAACTGCCAGCCTTCCAAATCTAAGATATACAGGGCCGACATACTCATATGCTGCCTTAACCGCAGCTCTTGCCTCAACATCATCACATGGATTGATGACCACCATGCCAGGTATCTCTCTCATAAGTGCGAGATCCTCGCAGCACTGATGTGTAGCTCCGTCTTCACCAACCGAAATTCCTGCATGTGTAGCACCGATCTTCACATTCAGGTGTGGGTAACCGATAGTGTTTCTAACCTGCTCAAATGCACGTCCTGCTGCAAACATTGCAAATGAACTCATAAATGGAACGTATCCGCATGTCGACATTCCGGCAGCTATGCCTGCCATATTCGCCTCTGCGATACCACAGTCAACGTGACGCTCCGGATATACTTTCTTAAAAATAGCTGTCTTGGTTGCCTCTGCAAGATCCGCATCCAAAACAACAAGATTATCATGTTCCTTTGCTATCTCCACTAAGGCATTGCCGTAGCTCTCTCTGGTTGCGATTGCTTTATTCTCTATCATAATGCTGCAGCCTCCTTCTCAAGTTCTGCCATGGCGATCTTGTACTCTTCCTCATTCGGAGCCTTTCCATGCCAGCCAGCCTTGTCCTCCATGAATGACACGCCCTTGCCCTTTACTGTGTGGGCGATGATGGCTGTAGGCTCACCCTTGTGGGCACGTGCCTCAGCAAATGCTTTGTCGATCTCGTCAAAATCATTGCCATTGATGTTGATAACATGGAAGTTGAATGCCTTAAACTTCTCATCTATCGGATATGGTGAACATACATCTTCAACTGTTCCATCGATCTGAAGATTGTTGTTGTCCACTATGACGCACAGATTGTCAAGCTTTCTATGTCCTGCGAACATAGCAGCCTCCCATATCTGTCCCTCCTGGATCTCTCCGTCACCGCAGAGACAGTATGTGCGGTAATCCTTACCCTGCATCTTTGCTGCAAGTGCCATACCGACTGCCACTGAGAGTCCCTGACCAAGGGAGCCTGATGACATGTCCACACCTGGTGTGTGTTTCTTGTCCGGATGTCCCTGAAGGTAAGATCCCACATGTCTGAGTGTCTTCAAATCTTCAATTGGGAAAAAGCCTTTTAACGCAAGTGCTGCGTAGTAGCCTGGAGCTGTGTGTCCCTTTGAAAGGACAAATCGATCACGATTCTCGTCCTCTGGGTTCTTTGGATCCACATTCATCTCCTCGAAATAAAGATAAGTAAACAGGTCCGCTGCTGATAATGAGCCGCCTGGATGTCCGCTCTTGGCATTGTATACGCCTGTGACAATGCCCTTGCGAACTTCTACAGCTTTTTTCTGAAGTTCTAATTTGTTCATCTCGTTCTCCTTTTAACTGGATACTGTATTTGTATCATACAGAGCCATTATAACATAATTTCTTCTATTTAGAAGTACGTTTTTACATGCATTTTTCAAGAAATATTGCAAGTCTTTTTCAAGGTTATCTGTGCATTTCGACCAAATGCCTACTGTCGAATGTCTGACAGCACCTTAGAGTACATGTTTTGCATGATACAAAATAGTCTATACGCATATCACCCACTTATCCACTCATACAATATTCCTGCCATCTCTCTGACATAGTATGTAGGAAGCAGCCACCAGGCTGTACTGCCCGATATAGATCCGGTCTCTATGCCCTGTCTGTCAGCTATTCTCTTTGCCCTGTACTCATGGAACTCATTTGTAACTATGTTCATCTTGTCGGGGAGCCCATTTGCTTTGATGACCTCGGCGGAAAACTTTATGTTCTCCCTTGTGGATGTGGACTTATCTTCCATATATATCCTCTCAGGCGATATTCCATGCTCTGTCAGGTATTCGTACATACACTGAGCCTCAGAGATGCTCTCATCTGCTCCCTGTCCACCTGACACAACGCATACAGCCTCCGGGTTCTCCTCAAGATAATCCTGTGCTGCTATAAGTCTCTCTCTCAGCATAAGGCTTGGACCGCCGCCTCTCACTGCACATCCGAGCACTACGACCGTGGCATCACTGCGTGGAGCCTCATTTGCTGCGTATACCATATTGCAGGTGATGACGGTGACCAGAGCCAACCCTCCCGCCGCTATCGCCATCACGGCTGTCAGGCATATCTTCCCAACCTTCCGTTTCCATATACGCCTGAAAAGTACATCAATCTTTTTCTTAAATACCACATACAAAGTAATCAGGCCAAATACGACCATTCCCAGTATTGTTCCTATATTCACACGGCTTCCTCTGAACACCGGATATATAAATACCAACATTCCAAGCACCCCGATCACTAACAACAGCAATCTCCAAATATAACCGTGTACTTCACATTTTTCTTTTTTATTCTTCCCCATAATCCCTCCTGTTCTTAAGTTGTTTTATTCCTCTCACGCAAAATACCAGTGACATAACAGTGGCTATACTCCATCCTATCGGCCATGCAAGCCATATTCCCATGGCAGAACCTATAACCCTTGAGAGCACCATCGCCAATACTACCCTCAGTATCAGATCCGTAAATGTCGATGTCATAAACCTTCCCATCATACCCGTGCCTCTGAGTATTCCATCAGCTACAAGTTTCGCCGACACAACAAAATAAAATGGTGCCAGTATCCTCAAATATGTCACGCCTGTGTCAATGGCAAGTCCTGTCCTGTTCTCCATGAACGGATACATACCGTATCTTCCAAAGAAGAAATAAAGCACAGCAAATGGTATACAAAGTCCCCATATTAGTTTTATTCCCGCTTTAAGTCCCTGTGCTATCCTGTCAAGCTTTCCAGCCCCAAGATTCTGCGCCGTATAATTGGAGATTCCATTTCCCAGAGTTGTAAATGAAGTTATTACAAGATTATTCAGCTTGACCGCCGCAGCATATCCAGCTATAACTGACGCTCCAAAACCATTTATCACGCTCTGTATGATTATATTTCCAACTGATATAAAACTCTGCTGAAGTATGCTCGGTATGGCTATAACCGCTATCTTCCCCAGCACACTGCTTGAAAATGCACAGGACTTCTCATCTGTATGTATCGCTGCCAAACGTCTAAAAACAACTATAACAGCCAGAACTGCACTCACACCCTGACACAGAAACGTCGCCCATGCAACGCCATTTACCCCCATGCAAAATGTCTTTACAAACAATATATCAACGGCTATATTAGATACCGATGATATTGCCAGAAATATAAAAGGTGTCCTCGAATCCCCTAGAGCTGAAAATATTCCAGTGGCTATGTTGTAGAAAAATAAAAACGGCACACCCAGTATGTATATATTCAGATATGTTAGAGAGTCTTTCATCAACTCATCCGGCGTATCTATGAGAGCCAAAAGTCTCTCGCCAAGTATAAATCCAACTATCATAAGCACGGCAACAAGCACAGCACTGGATATGAATGTGGTCCACACAGCAGTCTTCATCTCGCCATACTTCTTTGCACCAAACAGCTGAGACACTATGACCGAACATCCTATATTACAACCAAATGCAAATGCTATGAATATCAAGGTTATCTCATAGCTGTTTCCAACCGCCGCCAGAGCATTTTCTCCTATGAATCTTCCCGCAACAAAACTGTCCGCAATATTGTACAACTGCTGAAATATTACACTTCCAAAAAGCGGGAGACAGAATCTCCATAATACAGACTCCGGTTTTCCAATAGTAAGATCTTTATTCACCTTTATTCCTTCTTTTCCTAATTTTCGCTTTTATTCTATACTTCTATCATTGTTATTACAATAGACAAAACCCCAAACATCTGCCATATCCACGGACTTTTTTAGTAATTTTATTATAAAAAGAGACAAGTTTCCTTTACTGACATGACGTCAAAATCTTGACACATATCATAACTGAACCTGTCTCTTTCCAATGCATTTATTATATATAGAAACATATCTGCATGCTGACAACGCACTTCAATATATCATATGTCGTTGTGCGTGAGCGCTATGACCTGCGCTCGCCTCAACGAGTTTCATCAGATCATGACTAAAGTATGTCTATGTACTCTCCTGACAGTGCCTTGTTCATCGATCTCACTGCACAGAATTTGCCGCACATACTGCATGTATCGCTGTACTCGTCATCCGGCTTTCTGCTGTCTCTGATCTCCTTTGCGGTCTCAGGATCTATGGCACATGCAAACTGCGCATCCCAGTCGAGGACTCTTCTCGCATCCGCCATCTTGTCATCTATATCCCTCGCTCCAGGTATCCCCTTTGCTATATCTGCCGCATGGGCTGCTATCTTTGATGCGACGATTCCCTGCTTGACATCGTCAACATTTGGCAGGGCAAGATGCTCTGCTGGTGTGACGTAACAGAGGAATGCTGCTCCGTTCATGGCTGCAACTGCTCCGCCTATCGCGCTTGTGATGTGATCATATCCCGGTGCGATATCTGTGACAAGAGGTCCAAGTACGTAGAATGGTGCGCCCATACAAAGTGTCTTCTGAACTTCCATATTGGCCGCGATCTGATTGAGTGGCACATGACCAGGGCCCTCAACCATAACCTGTACATTATGATCCCACGCGCGCTTTGTCAGCTCTCCAAGTCTTACAAGCTCCTCTATCTGACATACATCCGTTGCATCTGCAAGACATCCCGGACGACATGCATCTCCAAGTGATACTGTCACATCGTATTCCTCACAAATGTCAAGTATCTCGTCAAAATACTCATAAAACGGATTCTCATTGCCTGTCATGGTCATCCATGCAAATACAAGACTGCCGCCACGGCTGACTATATTCATCTTTCTCTTATGTTTCTTGATCTGTTCGATCGTCTTTCTTGTTATTCCGCAGTGGAGAGTCACAAAATCAACTCCATCCTCCGCATGAAGACGAACCACATCGATGAAATCCTGTGCAGTAAGAGTTGCGAGATCTCTCTGATAATGAATAACGCTGTCATATACCGGCACAGTTCCTATCATAGCCGGACACTCTGAAGTGAGTTTCTGTCTGAACGGCTGTGTATTGCCGTGGCTTGACAGATCCATGATCGCCTCTGCTCCCATCTCGACAGCACTCATAACCTTCTGCATCTCGATATTGTAATCCTTGCAGTCTCTTGACACACCGAGGTTGACATTGATCTTCGTCCTCAGCATGCTTCCAACTCCCTCTGGGTTTAAGCATGTGTGCTTTTTGTTGGCTGGTATTGCGACCTTGCCCTCTCCTACAAGTTTCATCAGCGCCTCAGTGGACATATGCTCTTTCTCTGCAACCTTCTCGATCTCAGGTGTCACTATACCTTTTCTTGCAGCGTCCATCTGTGTTGTGTAATTTCTCATCTGTTCCTCCAATCTGATCCGGCTTTATAAATCTGTGCCAGATCTAATATTTGTTTCTCTTACACTTTTATAGTGGCGGAAGGTGGTGCCCCCAATCAGCCACTTTAGGAATATCCCTCTTACGCGGGTCCCTCATTATGAAAAAAGAGACGCGGGAATGCGTCTCTTCTTTCTTACATCATTATGTATGTATCAAAACGTATCCCTACGGCGGCATTACCCGCATCAGGTTGTGGGTCGGAACGCTCAGCTCCCTCTCAGCCGGCTGCATCGCCAGCTCCCCATACTTATATCCAATTCTCTGTCAACAAGTATACCGCTGCCTTTCTGTAACATCAACATAAATTTTAATATATTTACGGTGTTTTCTCCCCTGTCAATTATTTATCTGTCTATTTTCTGAGATCATAGTAATGAAGAATTATGTCTTCATAATGTCCGTCAGGCATTCTAAATCCTCCCGGTATGACTCCCAGCGGAGTAAATCCAATCCTCTTGTACAGATGGAGTGCATGTACATTTGATGCTACTACGGCATTGAACTGAAGGACGCCAAATCCTTTCTTCTTCGCCATGGAGATACAGTCAAGCACAAGCTTTTCTCCTATGTGCTCACCGCGGATATCGCGTCTCACGGCATAGCTGGCGTTACATATATGTCCGCATCTTCCCACGTTGTTCGGATGAAGTATGTAGAGTCCCACCACCTCACCACTCTCTGTGTTCTCGGCGATACCGGTATATGTCTGCTCCTTGAAAAAAACATCTCCCTCTTCCGGAGACAGGTCTTCTTCCTGTGGAAATGCCACTCCGTCATCCACAACCTGGTTCCATATCTCTGATGCTGCAGCAGCATCCTCTGTCATGTACTCTCTTATGTTTATATTCATCTGTGACTTCCTCCCATTATAACTAATAAGATTTTACTTATGTCCTATTTATTATTTTATCGTTCTGTCTGGCAACGCACTATGTATACATCAAAACAGTGTATATTGCCGATATTCAGCAATAATGATCAGATTATGGTGCTGACAGTTATGTGCATATAGCTGTCAGCACCTTAAACATTGTACCACTGTCTATTTATGTTGCAAATTGCACCTCCTTTATCTGCTACATATCCACAGCCTGCCTCACTTCCCTCTTTTTCCAGCTCACAAAGCCATACATATCATTCGCAAAGAATATGACAAAGTTTACAACTACAGGAATGTATGCCGGATTCTCAAGTGACGCGAGGGCCCACAAAACTATCAGAATCACATCATTTGCTGCATATCCCACCGCATAGTATGACGATCTCAGCATGGTGAGCGCCGCTGCAAGGAAGCTTGTTACTATTGATATAGTACTGAACACTATGTTCGGTGTGTCAAGCAGCATCAGTATATAGTAGAATACAACCGTTACAAGCACCGTGCTGACAGTGAGCCATATCACATGGCTTCTTGTCAGTTTCTGTATGGCAACCTCACTGCTGTTGCCCTCCGACGGATTCTTGAACCACGTTATGGCGGACCATACCGCCATCGGCATCGTCATCCCGAGGTAGGTTATCATCTCACCCCAGTAGCGGAACCTGAATGATATTATACCGTATAATATGCTGAATACGACCATCAATATCTGCGCCCACACATTTCCCTTTGCCGCAAATATAAGCGATGTCACGCCTATGAGTGCCGCCGCCAGTGTGAGGATATCCAGATCTGCAGTGAGAAGATTCGATACCAGCACTATAATGAGGGAACACAGCCAGATAAGCCATTCCCGCTTTGTCAGTTCTTTTATTGGATTGTTCATTTTGTCTTTACTCCTTCTTCTTGCACACATCCATAGCCTTTGTATTCCAGCACTTCATCCATTTTCTTTCTAGGTCTCATATCTGGATTCTCTGCAGCAGGTTCTGGATCGTCACATCTGTGTATACTATAAACTTCCACGGCTGCCTGTTCTTTGCCGATGGAGCTGCAACCGCAGCCTCGATAAGCTGTCTTATAATCGCCGGCTCCACTGGGATATCTTTAAACTTTCTAATACTGCGTCTTTTTTCTATGCTATCTCTTACTTCCATAGCTATGTCTGCCTCCGTCTGTCTCCGTAAATATATGTATGTAAACTGTCTATTATCAAAAGTATCATAATTGCTGTATATCTATAACCATGCACTCCTCAGATGCCTTAAATCCCATAGACTCGTACAGCGGTCTGCCGCTTTCCGTGGCATCAAGGCTTATCTCCGTGGCACCATGTACACGCGCGTCCTCTATAAGCATATTCACAAGCTGCCTGGCGATTCCCCTCCTTCGATAGTCCTTTTCTGTATATACATTCATGAGATGTGCTCTCTTTCCTGATGGGTGAGAAAATGTTGGCATTATTTCAATATAAGACATACTGGCACACGCCACACATCTTCCGTCATCGACAGCTGCAACAGTTGTCTGATCGCCCTCAAGAAAATACCTTCTACTGCTCACCACCAATACATCGTCAAATATATAATCAGCTGGAAGATCATTGACTATCCTAAGCATAGACAATCTGACATCCATCAGCATATCTATATCATTTGCATCTGTCACTCTATACTCCATAATACCTCCTTATTAATCCTTGACATTTTTTTGCCTCCTGTTATAATAACACAAGTCGGACGGTATGTTGAATATTAATATACCTTGCAAGGTGTTCTGCAGATGCAGGATTCCCGGATGGAACATGAATCGCGATACAAATATATCAGAATTTTCATGAGCCAGATAAGATAATTATCTTATCTGGCTCTTTTTTTATGCGTACCCGCGATCATATGCCTTTCCGATTTTCAATTATGAATTATTTTTGTTAAGGAGATTTACAAATGAATCTGTTAAAAGACGATCTGAAAAAGCTTTACTTCAAATTCCTCATTCCTTCCCTTGGAAGTGCCATGGTCATGTCCATATACACCCTGACTGATGCCATCGTCATCGGCAAAGGTGTTGGAGCTGATGCCCTGGCCGCTCTGAGTATCACAACGCCCCTGCTGTGCATACTTATGTCAACCGGAATTCTCTTTGGCGTAGGCGGCTCGGTACAGATGAGCGTGCACAGAGGAAGTGGCAACGCAGTGAAATCAAACCGTTACTTCACCGTGTCATTTATGATGATCGCGGCAATCACGGCACTTTTATGGATATTATATGGAACCTGTATGCCCACACTGCTGAGGCTCATGGGAGCAAATGCCACTCTATACCCATATGCCATGTCATACATGCACTATATAAATATGTTCCTGCCGGTTACAGTATTTTCCAACTTCGTAGCTATATTTGTGAGGGCTGACAATGATCCGAACCGCGCCATGGCAGGCGTCCTGCTGGGCGGAGTGTTCAATATCGTGATGGACATCGTACTGGTATTCCCGCTGAAGCAGGGAATCGGCGGAGCAGCACTTGCCTCTGTTGTCGGTATGCTGATCCAGGTACTTGTCGCCTCATCACATTTCCTCAGCAAGAAGAATGAGCTGCGTTTCATAATGCCACACAGAATCCTGAACAGCATGAAGAATATCGTGACAGCCGGTATCCCGAGTTTCTTCAATGAATTCGCAAATGGATTTATAGTGCTGCTGTTCAACATACAGATACTGAAGTACTGCGGCGAGAATGCCCTGTCCATATACAGCGTCATATCCAACTGCGTCATCCTGTTCAATTCTCTGTTCACAGGAGTTGGTCAGTCTGTGCAGCCTGTGATCTCGACCAACTACGGTGCAAATAACATAGGCAGAATAAAAGCCATAAAAAGGATGGCTTACATAACCATCCTGATCATGGGCGTGCTGTTCTCACTTTCTGGAATACTTTTTCCAAGGGTGCTCTGCAGTGTGTTTATAGATATGAATGAAGGTCTTGGTGTCATTGCCGATCTTGGGGTCAGGGCATACTTCTTTGCATTTGTACCATTTGGAATCAACCTGATGACCTCCTACTATCTCCAAGCCATACTGAAATCCGGACAATCTCTGTGTATATCACTGCTCCGAAACGTCATACTCAGCAGCATGTGTATACTGACGTTCCCAGTTTTGATCGGCGGCAACAGTTTGTGGTTCGTGGCACCCGTGATAGAGGCGATGACTTTAATCGTCAGTCTGGTATTTCTGGTGCGAGGATCCAAGAGGTAGAGATATCATTACATGGATATGCAAATTAGGCGATATGAGGTATAATGGACGTGTTGACTTTAACAAACAGGGATTAGGGGGTATAAGACAAAAATGCACGAAATGGATTTGATTGAATTCCTTATTAAAGAAGGACACACTGATATTGCAGAAAGTATTAAAGACTACCGAAAAAATACTATTAAAATGTGTGTGAAGAATGTGGGAAATGTAATTGCAAAAGGCTCAAGTAAAATCGGTGGCTTTCCCGATCTTCCGCCCGAAATTCCATATCCAACAATGTCGGGCTATTCCTGCAAGCGCGGAGATGACACTGAGCGGTACGAAAAATCAGCAATGCAGCTTGTTGCTCAAATCAATCTTGCGGACATTGCCGACTTAGATACAGAAAACAGGCTTCCGCACACAGGTATTTTATATTTTTTCTGGAGCGGAGAAATCGACTCAATTCACCAGACCAACAAATGGGTTGAAAGCGTTGCTGACGACCCCGAAAATTCGGCTTATCACAAGGTGATCTGGTACAATGGCGACCTGGCAAATTTAAAGAGAACTGAGCCACCTGTTCCATATTATTCCAAGTATTTTACAGAAACTTTTGAGGAAAAGGCCGTCGAGTTTGAACTCAACACAGATTATCAGCCACTGGGAGATGTGCTTGACTGTGACCTATTTGACCGTCTTGAAGAAGTTGCTCCAGATTATGATATCGAATATCTTTCGTATGACGGAAACAAATTATTCGGTTATCCTACGGGTGGTAATATTCCGGATGTAAACACAAAAACACATCTGCTGTTTCAATACGGTTACAACGTTGGCTGTCTATGGAATATCTTTTGGATCATTTCAGATGAAGATTTAAAGAACCGCAATTTCGACAAAGCAGTCTTTAGTTTCGATTTGGACTAATACTATTTATCATTCATACTGAACTCTTTGAAAACCATTAAGTGATAACTTCATATTTGTATAAATAAAAGACAATCGAATATATGTTTGACATGATAACAGTTGAATGCTAATATAATATTAAGAAGTGCTACCGATAGACGGTTAGCCCTGATATAAAGATGATTACAAAAAGTAACCGCCAAGTTTTCTCAGGACAGGGCGGTTACTTTTTGTCTTATTTCTTATCATTACTCTTAGAGCCAACGGCATAACCAAGAGCAAAGCATGTAATA